>NZ_JBSHBN010000048.1:0-55638 GCF_053612025.1 Kitasatospora sp. NPDC054768 | reverse complement strand
GGCGGCGTCGAGGTGGCCGACGTTCCCCTTGACCGAGCCGAGGGCCCAGGACCCGGTGTCGCCGAACGCCCGTGACAACGCCTGCACCTCGATCGGGTCGCCCAGCGAGGTGCCCGTGCCGTGCGCCTCGACGTAGTCGATGTCCGTGGGTGCGAGGCCCGCGCCGGCGAGCGCGGCGGAGATGACCGCGGCCTGGCCGGTGACGCTCGGGGCGGTGAAACCGACCTTCACCGCGCCGTCGTTGTTGATCGCCGAGCCCCTGATCACGGCGTGGACGGTGTCGCCGTCGGCCAGCGCCTCCTCCAGCCGCTTCAGCGTGACCAGACCGACACCCGTCCCGAAGACCGTGCCCCGGGCGTCCGCGTCGAACGGGCGGACGTGCCCGTCCGGGGACACGAAGGACCCGTCCTGGTGCAGGTAGCCGCTGCCCGGGTTCGGGTCGACGTGGACGCCACCCGCCAGGGCGAGGTCGCACTCCCCGGCGAGCAGGCTCCGGCAGGCGGTGTGGGCGGCGACCAGCGCGGTCGAGCAGGCGGCGCGCAGCGAGACCGCGGGGCCCTTCAGGTCCAGCTTGTACGACACCCGGGAGGCCAGGAAGGCGAGTTCGTTGGCCACCAGGATCTGGGTCTGGCCCAGGGTGTCCACGATCTGCTGGTGCGAGTAGACGTGCTGGACGTAGCGGTTGGCCCCCGCGCCACCGAAGACACCGATGCTGCCCTCGTACCGGGCGGCGTCGTAGCCGGCGTGCTCCAGCGCCGCCCAGGCCGTCTCCAGGAAGAGCCGGTGCTGCGGGTCCATCACCTCGGCCTCGCGGGCGGTGTACCCGAAGAACTCCGCATCGAACAGGTCGCTGCCGGCGAAGGCGGGCGCGGCCTTGACATAGTTCGGCTGCCCGAAGACTTCGGGCGGCACCCCGGCCGCCGTCAGCTCCTCGTCGGTCAGGGCGACGATCGACTCGACGCCGTCGCGCAGGTTCGACCAGAACTCGGTCAGGTCCCCCGCGCCGGGGAAGCGTCCCGCCATCCCGATGATCGCGACACCGCCGCGCGCCGCCATCACCGCGCCGCCCGGAGGTTGTCGATGAGCGCGCCGAGGGTGCGTACGGTGGGGCCCTCGTAGACGATGGTCAGCGGTACGGCCACCGCCAGCCCCTGACGCAGTCGGTGGACGACCTGCAGGCCGAGCAGTGAACTACCGCCCAGTTCGAAGAAGTTGTCCTGGACGCCGACGCTCTCCAGGCCGAGCAGCTCCTGCCAGATCTCCGCCACCCGGTGTTCGGTCTCGCCGTTCGGGGCGACGAACGGGTTGCGCAGGTTGGGGCGTTCGTGCCGTGCGGCCGGGGCCGGCGCCTCGGCCACCGGGTCGGCCCACAGTTCCTGACGCAGCGTCAGATCACCGGTGGAGGTGATGATCTGCGCTTGGGGAACCGCGTCGAGCAGGGCGTCGAACACCTGTCGGCCCTCGGCCGGGGTGAGTGCCAACTCGCGTACTGCCGCGCCGAGTTCGGAATTCGCTCGGTCCTCCTGGGAGAAGTGCCAGGCCTCCCAGTTGACGCTGGTCCAGGGCAGGGAGGTGCTGTGGTGCCGCTGGGCGAAGGCGTCGAGCGCGGCGTTCGCGGCGGCGTACGCCCCGAAGCCGAGCCCGCCGAGCAGCGAGGCGATCGAGGAGCAGATGACGGCGAAGTCCACCTGCTGGTCGGCCAGTACCTCGTGCAGCACCTGCGTGCCGTAGAGCTTGGGGCCGAAGTGCCAGGAGGCCTCCTCCGCACCCAGGACCGCGACCTCCCGGTGGGCCGCCGTACCGGTGGTGCCGGCACAGTGCAGCACGCCGTCGATCGGGCCGAACTCCCGCAGGACGCGCTCCTTCAGGGCGAGCATGGCCGTGCGGTCGGAGACGTCCGTGGCGGTCACCAGCACCTCGGAGCCGAGCGCCTCGATCTCCTGGACGGCACGGATCGCGGACCGGACCGCTTCCGGGTGCTGCGGATCGGCCCAGCTCTCCCGGGGCGGCAGACCCGTCCGTCCGAGCAGCACCAGGCGCACCTCGGCCCGGTCGGCGAGGGCACGGGCCATCAGCAGGCCGATCTTCCCGAGGCCGCCGGTGACCAGGTACACCCCGCCGGGGCGGACCGGGGACCCACCCCGCGGGCGCGGCGCGCCGGTCACGTACGTCGGCGCCCAGCGGTGCCGACCGCGCAGCGCGATGGTGCGCTCGGTGGGCGGGGCGGCGAGGTCGGCCAGCAGCTGGTCGACCAGCCCGGGTACGGCCTGCGGGCCTTCGGGGCGGAGGTCGAAGTGGACGCAGCTGAGCGAGGGGTACTCCTGCGGCAGCACCTTGCACAGGCCCTGGACGGTGGCCTTCGGCGGGCAGAGCGGCTCGTCCCCGAGAACGGCGTGCACCTCGGAGGACAGCACGTCCCAGCGCTGCTGCCGTGTCATCAGCTCGGCCTCGGTGGCCTGGACCCAGTGGACCAGGCTGTCGAAGGAGCGGTGCAGCAGGGCCCGGACGTCCTCGGGCGCCGTGGCCCGGTCGGCGTCGTCGCCGACGCTCCAGCAGTGCACCACCCGACCGGGCAGCGGCCCCTCGGCGCGCAGCGCCTCGGCGAGTCGGCCGAAGTGCTCCGGCCGGGCGGGGTCGAGGACGTACTCGCGCTCGCTCTTGCGGTGCCACCCGGCTCCCCGTGAGACCGTGCGCACGGTGGCGCCGAGACCTTCGAGGCGGTCGGCGAGGTGGTGGCCGACACCGGTCCCGTCCGCGAAGACGAGCCAGCGCTCGTCGGCCAGGCCGACCTCGGCGGGCTGCGGTGCGCCGGCCAGCCGCTGCCAGGACGGCGTGTAGAACCACTGGGGCAGGTCGCCGCGCCGCTGCTGGGCCGAGCCGCTGCCGGGCTGGGCGGTGCCGGGTTCGAGCCAGTAGGTGCGCCGCTCGAAGGGGTAGGAGGGGAGCGGGACCCGCCGGGCGCCGGGCGTGGCCGGGAAGGGGCGCTCCCGGCCGGCGAGCCAGAGGCGTCCGGCGGCCCGCAGGAGTGCGGTGCGGTCGCTCTGCCCGAGGAAGGCGCCGGGGAGGGACGGGAGGACGACCCGGTCGGTGCCGGCGGCGGCGGGGTGCTGGATGGCCCCGGGGGTCAGGGCCGGCGCGGGGCCGATCTCGACGATCGCGATGTCCGGGACGGACCACAGGGTGGCCAGGCCGTCCGCGAACCGCACGCTCTCCCGCACGTGCCGGGCCCAGTACTCGGGGCTGGTGGCCTCGTCGTCGGTGATCCAGGTGCCGGTCAGGTTGGAGACGAACGGCACGGCCGGGGCGTTCAGCCGGACCGAGCGGACCAGTTCGGCGTAGCGCTCGACGACCGGGTCCATCATCGGGGAGTGGAAGGCGAAGCGGGTGGTCAGCCGGCGGGTGGCGATGTCGGCGGCCAGCAGTTCGCCGGCCACCCGCTCGATGCCCTCGACGGTGCCGGAGAGCACGCAGGTCTGCGGGCCGTTGATCGCGGCGAGGCAGACCTCCGCGTCGGTGTACCGTGCGACGGCCTCCTCGGAGAGCGGCACGGCGAGCATCGCGCCCTCGCCCTGCTCCTCGATCAGCCGGGCGCGTTCCGCGACCAGGCGCAGGGCGTCGGGCAGCGAGAAGACCCCGGCTGCACAGGCCGCGACGTACTCGCCCAGGCTGTGACCGATCATCACCTCGGGCTCGACCCCCCAGGCGGCCCAGAGCTTGACCAGGGCGTACTCGAGGGCGAACACCGCGGGGTAGCCGAGGCGTGGCTGGTCCAGCGGGTGCTCGCTGCGCTCCGGCTGGAGCAGCAGCCTGCTGAAGTCGAAGAGCTGCCCGGGGGCGGCGTCCGCGGACTCGTCGACGGTGAACACGAGTTCGCGGATGTCCGTGCCGAGCAGCGGCTCCAGCAGTCCGGCGCACTCGTCCATCGCCGCCCTGAACTCCGGCTCCTGGGCGTAGAGTTCGCGCGCCATGCCGGGGAACTGGGAGCCGAAGCCGGTGAACATGAAGGCCACCGGCCGGTGCGGGGCCTCGGGCGCGGTCGCGGTGAGCAGCCGACCGTCGTCGCGGGCGTCGAGCGCCGCCAGCGCCTCCTCGGTGCCGCCGGCCACCAGCATCCGTCGGTACGGGAACGCCCGGCGGCCCTGCTGGAGGGTGAACGCGACATCGGCCAGCGGGAGTTCGGGGTGCGCCCGGAGGTGGTCGTGCAGCTGGTCGGTGGCCGCCTCCAGGGCCTCCGGGCTCTTCGCGGAGAGCACCAGCAGCTGCTCGGCGCCGTCGGCCTGCCGGGATTCGCGCGGCAGCTCCGGGGCCTGTTCGAGGATGACGTGGGCGTTGGTGCCGCCGAGGCCGAAGGAGCTGACCCCGGCGCGGCGCGGGCCGTCGCCCTCGGGCCAGGGCAGCAGCTCGGTGTTGACGTAGAACGGGCTGCCGGCCAGGTCGATCCGCGGGTTGGGCCGCTCGAAGTGCAGGGTGGGCGGCAGCTGCCCGTGCTCCACCGCCAGCACGGTCTTGATCAGGCCGGCGACCCCGGCGGCCGAGTCGAGGTGGCCGATGTTGGTCTTGGCGGAGCCGAGGGCGCACCTGCGCTCCCCGACCCCGGAGTAGGCCGAGGCGAGTGCGGAGAACTCGATCGGGTCGCCCAGGATGGTGGCCGTCCCGTGCAGCTCGATGTAGGCGATGCTCTCGGCCGGCACGTCCGCGTTCGCCAGCGCGGTGGAGATGACGGCGGACTGGGTGGCGGCGCTGGGCGCGCTGAAGCCGGCCCGGCGGGAGCCGTCGTTGTTCAGCGCGGAGCCCTTGATGACCGCGTGGATGTGGTCGTTGTCGGTGATCGCGTCCTTGAGGCGCTTGAGCACCACCATCCCGACGCCGTCGCCGCCCACCGTCCCCTGGGCGCGGGCGTCGAAGGTGCGGCAGTAGCCGTCCGGCGAGAAGATGCCGTCCGGGCGGTAGACGTAGCCCTTGCTCCTGGTCCCGTCGACGGCGACGCCGCCGGCCAGTGCGGTGTCGCACTGGTAGGCCAGCAGCGCCTGGCACGCCTCGACCACGGCGACCAGTGACGTGGAGCAGGCGGACTGGATGTTGAGGGCGGGGCCCTCCAGGCCGAGCTTGTAGGAGACCCGGCTGGCGAGGAAGTCCGGCCGGTTGCCGATCACCGTCTGCTTGTCGCCGAGGATCTGCGCGGCGCCGGGCTGGGAGGCGATGTTGAAGAGCAGGTAGGTGTTGTTGCCCGCGCCCGCGTAGACGCCGACCGGGCCGTCCTGCCGATCGGTGTCGTATCCGGAACTCTCCAGGGCGGCCCAGGCGCATTCGAGCAGGACCCGGTGCTGCGGGTCCATGAGTTCGGCCTCGCGCGGGGAGTAGCCGAAGAAGGCGGCGTCGAACTTCTCGCTGTCCGCCAGCGGGTAGCCCGCGCCGACGAAGTTCGGGTCGGCCAGGGTGGCGGCGTCCACGCCCCGGGCGGCGAGCTCCTCGTCCTCGAAGCGGGTGACGGAGCAGACGCCCGCCTTGAGGTTGCTCCAGTACTCCTCGACCGTCCGGGCGCCGGGGAAGCGGCCGGCCATGCCGACGATGGCGATGTCCAGACTGTCGTCGAACTCGGAGAAGCCGTCGGCCTGTTCGGAGTCCAGCTCGGCGTCCACGGTGGGGTCGAGCTCGGGGGAGTACTCACTCATGGTGACCTCGCTTCGCTTGCAGCTGCTGCTGGCGGCGCTTCAGCAGGGCGTTCTGCTGGGCGCTCCTGCCGCGGGTGGCGGCCGGTGCCACCCCCTGCCTCTGCTGCGAGAGCAGCTCGGCCTGGGCCCGGACGGTGGTGTGCTGGAACAGGTCGAGCAGGTCGACCTCCCGGCCGGTCGTCGCCCGGAGCCGGTGGTGCAGCCCGACCATGAGCAGGGAGTGCCCGCCGATGTCGAAGAAGTTCTGGTCGGTGCCGACCGCCTCGGTGTGGAGGACCTCCTGCCACACCTGCGCCACCAGTCGTTCCAGTTCGTTCCGTGGTGGCAGCGGCGCGGTGGCGGGTTCGGCGGGCCGGGGCAGCCTGCCGCGGTCGACCTTGCCGTGCCCGGAGAGCGGCAGCCGGTCCAGCGTCACCATCGCCTGCGGCACCATGTGCGGGGAGAGCCGCTCCCGCAGGTGGCGCTCCAGCCCGGCGGTGCTGAACCCGGGGCCGTGCGGCTCGATGTAGGCGACCACCCGGCGGTCGCCGGGGACGTCCTCGCGGACGACGGCGATGGCGTGGCGCACCTCGGGGTGGCTCTTCAGGCCGGCCTCGATCTCGCCCAGGGCGACCCGGAAGCCGCGGACCTTGATCTGGTCGTCGCGCCGGCCGAGGAAGGCGATCGTCCCGTCGGCCAGGCGGCGGACGATGTCGCCGGTGCGGTAGAGGCGGGAGCCCGGCCCGCCGCCGAGGGTGTCCGGGACGAAGGCCGCCGCGGTGAGGTCGTCCCGGAGGTGGTAGCCGCGGGCGAGGTTGTCGCCGCCGATCAGCAGCTCTCCGGCGACGCCGACGGGCGTGGGACGGCCCGCGGGGTCCACCACGTGGGCCCGGGTGCCCGGGAGCGGAACGCCGATCGGCGCGGTCTCCCACTCCGCCTCCGGGTGGTCGGCCACGGCGAGGGTCAGCACACCGACGGTGGTCTCGGTCGGACCGTAGTGGTTGAAGACCCGGCAGTGCGGGACGAGGCGCTGGAGGGCGCGCAGCCAGCGCCAGTCGGAGGCCTCGCCGCCGATGACCAGCAGGCGGCGCGGCAGGAGCTCGGCGAAGCGCGGCGAGGTCTGGAGGGCCCGGAGGTGGGAGGGCGCGATCTTCAGGCAGTCGACCCCCCGGGTCTGCACCCAGTCGGCCAGTCTCTCCGCGTCCAGCGCGACGTCACGGGAGATCAGCTGGACCTCGCCGCCCGTGCACAGCGGCGGGGCGAAGGCCGTGACGCTGGAGTCCACCGTCAGCGGCTGCACCATCGCGTAGCTGAGCGGCCCGTCGATGCCGAGCCGCCGGACGACGGCGCGGGTGTAGCCGACGAGCTGGCGGTGCTCGATCACCACGCCCTTGGGCTTGCCGGTGGAGCCGGAGGTGTAGAGCAGGTACGCGGCGTCCCCCGGGGCCGAGTGCCCGGCCGGCGGGTCCTCGTCCGGCCGGCCGGCCAGCACGGTCAGCCCGGCGTCGAGCTCGACCACCCGGTGTCCGGTGTCGAGCGGGGCCGTCGCCACCACGATCCGCACGGCCGCGTCCGCGAGGATGCCGTCCCGCCGCTCGACCGGGTCGTTCGGGTCCACCGGTACGTACGCGCCGCCGGCCTTGAGGATGCCGAGCACGGCCACCATCAGCCGTACGTCGCGATCGGCGCAGAGGCCCACCGTCACCTCGGGGCCGACCCCGCTCTCCCGCAGCAGGTGGGCCAACTGGTTGGCCCGGGAGTTGAGTTCGCGGTAGCTGAGGGCGGCGCCCTCGGAACGGACGGCGATCGCCCCGGGGGTGCGGGCGGCCTGCTCCTCGAAGAGCCGGTGGAAGCCCACGTCCGTCGGCTCGCCCGGGACGCCGTTCAGCGCCTCGATGACGCGTTCCTCCCCGGCGGTGAGCAGGGGCAGCTCGGCCACCGACCGGTCCGGATCGGCCGTCGCGCCTTCGAGCAGGCGCAGCAGGTGGTCCACCGCGCGGCGGGCGGTGGCCGGGTCGAGGACGTCGGTGGCGAACACCAGCTGACCGGTCAGTTCGCCGTCGACGTAGCAGAGTTGGAGATCCAGGTCGCAGTGGGTGGTCTCGGGGGCGACGCGCGGTTCCGGCCGGAAGGAGAAACCCGGCCAGAGGTGGACGGCCGCGCCGGTGCGGACCTCTTCGGCCGCCGCCAGCGCGGCGCCTGCCCGCCGGACCAGGTCCCGGAAGCTCCCGCCGGCCTCGACGCGGACCGGCGTGGTCACCCCGGCGCCGTTGGTCACCCCGACCGCGAGCTCGGTCTGTCCGCCGTACCGGTGCAGCAGGGCCAGGTGGAGGGCGAAGGCCGCCGCCGGGAGCCCTCCTCCGCAGGCTTCACCCAGGTGCCGCAGGGCGGCGGTCGCCCCGGCGGGGACGACGAGGGGGACCGAGCCGGCCCGGTGGTCGCGCCGGGCCGGAGGCGTCCGGTCCAACGGGAGCTCCGGGGCGGCGGGCAGCTCGGCGGGGCGCCCTTCGGCATCGGGGCCGGGCACGGGAGGTGCGGGGTGGCGCAGTGTCATGAGGGTTGCCTCGAGGAGTCTGGGGGCAGGACGTACGTCACCCGTCTCGCCGGAACGGGCCACGGCTACGCGGATCGCTTGGTGCAGAGATAGACCTGGTTGCGGCGGTGGTCGGCGGGGACGTCGATGATCTCGACCGTCTCCGAGAGCGAGTGCAGCAGCGCCTCGAACGGGCCGGCGGCGTAGCGGTTGAGCCAGATGTAGCCGTCGGCCGTCTCCCGCCGCAGCAGCACCTCGGTCTCCCGCGGCACCTGGAACATGCAGATCACCACGGTGCGGCGGGAGACCCGGAACAGTTCGCGGACGGCGGTCTCGTAGTACGGCAGGCTCTCCAGCACGTGCCGGCAGTTCACCACGTCGAACGAGCCTTCGGGGAAGGTGAGGTCGGTGACGCTCATCTGCTCCCACCGCGCCTCGGGGTGCAGCCCGCGGCAGTCGTCGATGGCGGCCTCGTTGATGTCGATGCCGGTGTAGTCGACCTCCAGGCCCGCCGTCAGCAGGTGGCGGTAGGTGACCCCGGAGATGACACCGCAGTCGAGCAGTTCGAACGGTTCCTCGCCGTGCAGTGCCGCGATCCGCTCGGTCACGACCGCGTGCGAGGGGTGTCCGGCCCGGGACTCCTCGCCCATGTGAGCCATGTCAGAGGTGTGCGCCCAGAGCGATTTCGTGTTCACTGCGTTGATCCTCCGTACTGCTGGAGCGAAGCCGGTCATGACGGCACGGCCGTCCGGACGGTGGCTGTTGGGAGAGTGCCGGGCGCGCGCGGGACGCCGCCGGACCAGGGCCGTCGGGCGGTGGACGGTCCGGAGGGCCGTTCCAGGGTTTCCGCGGGCGCGGCACCCGGTTCCCCGTCACCCTCCGGACCGGGAGAACCCTGGGAGCCGGCGGTGCGTGCGTGACATCCGTCCCGTCCCGGCGCACGGGAACTGATGTCACATCAGAAAGCCGCGCCTTCCTGGGACTCGGTGTCGAAGACGGCGTCCGGGCCGAACATCCGGGCGTGCTTCGCCGCGGCGAGGGCCAGCGTGCCGCTCGCGTCGCGGGCGCTCGCGACCTCGGCCAGTTGGTTGACCACGGCGGGCTTCGCCAACGCCTGATCGCGCAGCTCGGGGGAGCGGGACATCAGGACCATGGCCGCGGTGGTGTAGCCCGACTCGACCCAGGACTCCCAGATCGCGTCGCGGTCCTGCTCCTGGCCCGCGAAGAGCTCCTCGCGACGATCGTGCCGACGCGTGGGAACCGGGCTCCGGCCGGCGGCCTCCGTGCGCAACCGGACGCGGCGGCCCGCGATGTAGGCGACGGCAGCGCCCTTGCGGATGGCGAAGTTCAGGGCCTGGGCCGCCGTGTCCACCACCGGCTCACCCTTGTCGTTCAGGGAGGTGTTGCACACCATCGGCACCCCCGTGGCTTGCCGGAACGCTTCGATCGCCCGGTGGAGCAGGGGGTTGGTCTCGGCGGACAGGGTCTGACGCCGGGCCGAATCGTCGAGATGGAGGATGGCCGGGACCAGCCGGCGCTTGGACTCGGTCACGTACGCCGTCTCGAGCATGTAGGGCGAGGGCCAGGGGTCCTCGAACCACTCGCCGCTGTACTCCTCCAGGACGATCGGGGCCACGGGGCGCCACCACTGTCGGCTCTTCCAGTCGTTCAGCAGCTCCTTCGACCGGGGTGAGCGGGGATCGGCGAGGATGCTCCGGTGGCCCAGGGCGCGCGGACCGATCTCGGCCGCTCCGTCCGCCCACACCAGCGGTCCGGTGGAGAGATCCTCGACGAACCGGGCCTCGGTGAATTCCTCGACGTCCTCGATGAAGTCGTCGAAGTGCTGCAGCGCGCTCTCGACGTCGGTGAGCTCGGAGCCGTGGTAGGCGGACGTGAGCCGGAAACCACCGCCCGGGAGCAGTCCCTCGCCGAGGAGGCCGAGGAGGCCGATCCCGAGGGACTGGCCGGAGTCGTTCGCGCTCGGCGGAGTGAGCAGGCCCTTGAACCCGTAGCGGCGCAGGAGGAAGGAGTTGGTCGGACAGTTGAGGGCGAAGCCCCCGCTCAGGGAGAGGTACGCCTGGCGCGGGTCCACCCCTGCCGACTCGAGCAGCCGGTCGACGTTGCGCACCATGACGAGCTCGCAGGCCGTCTGGACGATCTTCATGACCGCGGACTGCAGGTGCTCCTGGTGGGTGAAGCGGCTGTCCAGCTCCATGGACGGCAACTGGGACTCGGCCGCACGAATCACGGCCTGGACGAAGGGAAGCGTGTCCACCAGCGGTACTCGTCGGCCTCCGAACAGCTCCAGCTCCCGCACCGCCGCCTCGGTGTCGAAGGCGATTTCGGTGGGGCAGGCCGACGCCAGGGCCATCAGGGTGCCCGGCTCCCTGCCGAACTCCGATGACGCGGCGTCATAAATCGGGGCCGGGGATTCGACCGGAGCGAAGTCGACGTCGCCCTTGGCCGACACGCAGCCGGTGTACCAGTACTTCTTGCCCGTCCGGTCGAGGCCGAAGTCGGGCCGGCCGTCCAGGGCCAGTCCGATGATGGTCTCGCTGCGGAACACCTCGGAGTCGAGGAGCAGTCCGCTGTAGAGGTGGGCGAGGCTGTGGACCGGGAAGTCCTCGGTGCCCGCCGGCAGCTTGATGTCGGCGTGGTGCGGCAGGCCGGGCGTGCCCCAGGACAGGCTCACGTCCTCCGGGGAGAGCCCCTCGGCCGCGAGCAGTTCGGTCAGCACCTTGTTGTAGCGGTCGACGGTGAAGAGCGGCCAGAAGTGGTGCTTCTGTCCGCTGACGCGCTCGAGCTCCCATACTCTGACGAGTTCGACCCGCGAGTCGTGACTGCGCCAGAGCGCGATGTTCTGGTCATGGCGCGGTGCGATGACGGATAAGCCGCCGGGCGGGGAGATGTAGCTCGACAGGAAGTACTTCGCGGCTGGGTACGCGGTCACGATGTCTCTTTCGGCGGTCGGACAGTGGCTGCTGGCTCTTCGGGCCGGACGGTCCTGGTAAACGGCCCGCGCAGGCGGTCGCGAGGCTGCCAGGGCCGGCTCGGCCGGGCGTCGGTGTCCACCGGCGACGTCAGGTGCGACAGACTGTCCCGGTCGGGTGCGATCGGGCCTCGAGCCGGAACTCCGGCGGCGGCCTGCACGGGGACTTCGACCTTCTGCGAGGCCTCGGGACGGGGACGGCGGGGACGGACTCCGACCCCGCGTCCTCATGTGTGTGCGCCGGCCCCGGGGCGAGCGACGGGATCGCTCGGGTCCGTCCGTGGCGGGACTACTTCGAAGCGGGGACCCGCTCCTCGACGAGCTGGACCAGTTCACCGACGTTGGCCACGGTGAACATGTCGACGACGTCCAGATCGACGTCGAACGTGCTCTGGATCGAGACCATCAGGCGGAGCAGCGACACGGAGGTGGCTCCGAGGTCGTCGAAAGTGCTGTCCAGCGCGACTTCAAGGGGGGCGAATACTTCGGAAATCACCGACATCAAGTCGTCGGACTGTGCGTTCGACATTTTGTGTTCCCAGATCTCTTGCATTCGAGGCCTATCCAGGTAATTGACCCTATGGTGTTGCTGAGACATCGTCAAGTCTCTTTTTTTGCTTGGGAGATGGTTGATGTCCAGATTGTGTAGCGTTGGGTCAGGTGGGCGAGATTGGTGTGAAACGGGCGTAGTAAAGCAACAGTTTGTCAAGTCGGCGCGCTTTCCCTGGTCGAAGGCTCGACAGGACGTGGGTGCCCTGGGGTAGGGTGGCCGACGTTTGATCGCACAGGCACACACCGCTGGGGGATCTGGTGTCAGAAATGACTTTTCGGCCTCTCACGCCTATCACTGGCGCGGAGGTGGAAGGCGTCGATCTCGCGGCGGAGCTGTCGCCGGCCGTAGTGGCCCGCCTTCGCGAGGCCCTGGTGCGTCACAAAGTTCTCGTTTTCCGGAATCAGCCGATGAGTGACGCGCAACAGGTTGAACTCACCAATGCTCTGGGTGGTGCCACTGCGGCACATCCCATCGTGAACGGTCTGAGCGAAGCCCCCGCCGTGTTGCGGACCGCACTGTCGGAGGAGCGACGGGCGCTGGTCGAGGCCGAGGCCGGCCTCAGTCATCCGCTGAAGGGAACGACACCGCGACGCCTGCGGACCGAGTGGCATGTCGACAGCACCTTCGTGGTCAATCCGAACGCCATCACCATTCTGCGCGGTGTCGAGATTCCACCGGTCGGCGGCGACACTCTCTTCGCCAATCTGGAAGCGCTCTACGAAGGGTTGTCGTCCTCCCTCCGGGGGTACGTCGACACCTTGCAGGCGATACACTCCCGACACGTCCCGGCGGCGGCGCCCCGCTTCGACGGCAAGCCGGCCGGCCCCTTCGCGGCCGTGCACCCGCTGGTGCGGGTGCACCCCGAGACCGGTGCGCGCAGCCTGCTCGTCAGCGCCGTCTTCCTCCAGGCCATCCGCGGTCTCAAGCCCCGCGAGAGCGCGGCCCTGCTGGACTTCCTTCTCGACGAGCTCGCCGGGCGGGACGAGATCCACGCCCGGGTCCGCTGGGAGCAGGACACCCTCGTCATGTGGGACAACCGCGCCGTGGCCCATGCCGGTCCGGTGGACGGCCTGATGTTCCAGGAGGAGCGGATCGTGCACCGCACCACCGTCGTCGGCGACGTGCCCCGCGGGCCCGACGGCTTCGTGTCGCGTGCCCTCATGGGAGAGCGGTGCGAAGCGCTGGCCTGAGAGGCCGCGCCGTGACGCCACGGCGATCAGGTGGTCCATGCAGGTCAACTCGGTCATATGTAGATGTACTGGCATCGTGGCTCCGGCATAGATTCGGGCCAGTCGGTCCATTCTCCGGTAACTTCTGTGGGGGAAAAGCAAAATGCCGGTCGTCGACCACTGTGCAAAAGCCGAAGCGTCACCCAAGTACCGCCTGTTATGCGTCGACTGCGGCTGGGAATCCGATCCGGAATTCCGGCTCCGATGTCCCCGGTGTTCGGGTGCGCTCGATCCCAGGATGAACCTGGAGAACGTCGCCGAGCGTGACGGCGACCGGCCTGAGCTGACCTACCTGGACTTCCTTCCGGTCGAATCCGAGCACTTACTCGACGCCGACATCAGTGTGCGGACCCCCTGCCGTCCGGCCTCGCGCCTCGGAGCGGTCATCGGTCTGCCCCGCCTCTGGGTGAAGGACGAGTCCCAGCAGCCGACCGGGACCACCAAGGACCGGCTGGCCTCCGTGGTCCTGGCCGTGTTCCGGCAGTTCGGGATCAAGGAGTTCGTCGCCTCCAGCACCGGGAACAGCTCCACCGCCCTGGCCCGCGCCGTGCAGAAGGACCACTCGATGCGGGCACACTTCTTCTGCGGCCGTGACTTCACCGGCGACCACGACATCGAGACCGGCGACCGGGTGTCCCTCACCGTGGTGGACGGCACCTACGCACAAGCCACCCGGGCGGCCCAGGAGTTCGCAGCCCGGAAGGGGCTGGTCTGGGAGGGCGGGTTCTTCAACTGGGCCCGTCGCGAGGGCCTGAAGCTCACCTACCTGGAAGCCTTCGACGCCATGGACGACAAGCCCGACGTCGTCGTCCAGGCCATCAGCAGCGGCATGGGGATGATGGCCGTCCGCAAGGGCGTGGCAGAGTACCTCGCCTGCGGCCGGCTCACCTCCTCGCCCCGCTTCGTGATGGTCCAGCAGGACACCTGCGCGCCGATGGCCGTGGCCTGGCGGGAGGGACGGGCCGAGCTCACCGAGGACGACGTCATCGAGCACCCGACAGGTCTGGCCCGGGCCATCCTGCTCGGCGACGGCCGGGCCACCTATCCCTACATGCGGGACATCGCCACCGAGAGTGGTGGCTCCATCGTCTCGGTAAGCCAGGACGAACTGGTCCAAGCCCGTACGATGCTCCGCGAGCTGGAGGGGCTGGACGTCTGCCACTCCTCGGCCGCGACCATTGCCGCGCTGCGCAACGAGGCCGCGGCCCGGCGGATCACCCCGGACCAGGTCGTCCTGGTCAACCTGACCGGCCGTGAGCGGTACACCGCCGCCGACGCCGCACCGGCCCTCGCCGCCGCCACCGCCGGCTGAGCCTCCCCCTCTCCGAGCCGGATGCCACCGCTCCCACCGGAGTGATGCGCCCGCCCTCACGTTCGCAAGGAATGCGTTGATACTCAGTCACCTCACCCCGCAGCAGGCCGAGCGCCACGCCGAGTTCCGTGCCTTCGCCGACCGTGTCCTGGTCCCGCAGGCGGACCGCTGCGACCGCGAGCAAGTGGTCTCCCGGGAGATCGTCGCCGACCTGGCCGGGCAGGGCTACCTTGGCGCGCCCGTCCCGAAGGAGTTCGGCGGCCTCGGCATGGACTGGGTCGAATACGGACTGCTCACCGAGGAACTGGGCCGAGGCTGCCAGTCGATCCGTAACCTCGTGGCCGTGGAGGACATGGTCGCCCACTCGATCCACAAGTGGGGAACGGAGGAGCAGAAGCAGCGGTGGCTCCCCCGGATCACCTCGGGCCGAACGCTGGCGGCCTTCGCCCTGACCGAGCCGGACGTCGGCAGTGACGCCGCCGCCGTCGAGACCACGGCGACGGCCGACGGCGCCGATGTCGTCCTGCGCGGCACCAAGAAGTGGATCAGCTTCGCTCAGATCGCGGACCTCTTCCTGGTCTTCGCCACGTTCGACGGGCAGCACACCGCCTTCCTGGTGGAGCGGGACACTCCCGGCCTGTCGGTGGAGCCGATCGAGGGCCTGCTCGGCCTGCGCGGCTCGATGCTCGGCCGGATCACCTTCGACGACTGCCGGATCCCGGCCGCCAACCTGGTCGGGCGTCCCGGCCTCGGCCTCACCTTCGTCGCCTCCAGCGCCCTCGACCTCGGCCGCTACAGCACCGCCTGGGGCTCGGTCGGTCTGGCTCAGACCTGTCTGGAGGCCTCGACGGAGTACGCCGGCCGCCGCACCCAGTACGGCACCGAGATCCGCAACCACCAGCTGGTCCAGCAGCTGCTGGCCGACATGCTCACCGACACCATCACGGCCCGGCTGCTCTGTTACCACGCCGGGGTGAGCAAGGAGCGGGGGGAGACGGAGTCCGTCAACCACACCCTGCTGGCGAAGTACCGGACCTCGACGATCGCCGTCAAGGCGGCCGCCGACGCGGTGCAGATCCACGGTGCCCAGGGCATCGGGGCGGAGGCTTCCGTTCAGCGTCACTACCGGGACGCCAAGGTGATGGAGATCATCGAGGGCACGACGCAGATCCAGCAGACCATGCTCGGTCAGTTCGCCGTCCGGGCGGCCCGGCTGTGAGCGAGCTCCGGACGGGGGCGGTGACATACGGTCAGCTGTCGGTCCTGCGTTCGCTGGAGACACACGGCCCCGACCATCGGGCGGTCGCCAATCTGGTCAGTGTCTGGGAGGTGCCGTTCGGTCTCGGCGCGGCCCAAGTCATGGACGCCTGGCTCCAGTTGGTGGAGAAACACGAGTCGCTGCGGACCACCTACGACCTGAGCGGCCCGACGCCGGCCCAGACGGTCCACCCGTACCGCCCGTCCCGGGTGGCTGCGCTGGAGCTGGCCGAGGACAGCTTCGCGGCGGCCCTGCGGCTGGGTGCCGAGGCGGCCGTCGAGCCGATCGACATCGAGACCGAGTTGCCGTGGCGCGCGTTCGTCACCACTCACCAGGGGGATGCGCTCCACCTGGTCACCGTGATCCACCACGTGGCGGCCGACAACGGTGCGCTGCGGGTGCTGGAGGAGCAACTCGGTGTCCTCCTGGAGGGCGGGGCGCTCGGGCCGGTGGTGCAGCCGCTGGAAATGGCGCAGGAGCAGCAGGAGGAACCGGGCACCCGGAGCGTCCGGCACTGGACCGAGGCCTGGAGCCGGCTCGTCCCGGCGGACCGGGATCCGGAGGACGCCACCGAGCGACGCCGGGCGTCGCTCTACAGCCCGGAGGGACTGGCCGCCGCACAGGAGCTCTCCGACCGGCTGAAGATCTCGGTCCAGTCGGTGGTGCTCGGCGTCGGCGCGCTCGCGCTGTCCCGGCTCAAGCGCACCGAGCGGATGACCTTCGCGCTGATGGCCGCCAACCGGCTCACCACCCGGTGGGCGCCGCTGGTCGGCTCGCTCAACCAGTTCGCCCCGGTGACCGTCACGGTCGACGAGGAGGCCCACCCGCTGGAGTATCTGCGGGCCTGCTACGTCCAGTCCATGACGGCGTACATGAACGGCTGCTACGACGTCGACGCGCTGAAGGAGAGTCTCCGGGAGGCCGGCCTCCCGGAGACGGACCCCACCGCCTTCGCCAAGCACTACAACTTCCTCGGCGATGTGGACGCCGAGCCGGCCGCCGGGTCCTCCCTGCGCACCGGGATCGAGTGGCGTCCGTCCACCCAGCGGTCAGGGCCGAACTTCCACCTGGCAGTGGCCACGGGGAAGGGAATTCTCATCGGAGTGGGCGCGAGCCGCGATTATCTCGACGGAAATCTCCCAGCCGTTCTCGCGGCGTCGATCGAGGCTGGTCTCATCAATATGTCCAAGGGGTCCGAGAACTCCCTGGCGGAAGTTTCACTGGATAATCCTTGGCGAATGTTCTGAAGAGCGGAAGAATGCGGGGAGAAACGCTTCTTCCCCCCGCACTTCGGCATCCCTGGGCTTGGTCGAGCCAGTACTAGAAGCCTGCACAGATTCCTCGAAGCTGCTTCTTCATCATGACCACCTCCTGTCCGTGGTGACTATAGCCACAGACGGTCGGGAGGTGGAAGGAAAATCTGGATAAGGCCCAGGAAAGATGGTTAGGATTTAACTCATGACGGATTCGTATGCCGATCCGGGAACCCCGGATCACCGAAGTGCCGCACGTTACCTGTGGTGGCTGACCATGAGTCAGCGCCGACGGGTGACGGGCGGTGCGGTGATCGGCACCCTCTGGATGGTCGGCCTCCTGCTGCCGCCGTACCTCATGCAGCGTGCGATCGACGACGGGCTCCAGCGGGGGAAGACCGGAGTCCTGGTCGGCTGGGTGGCCGCACTGATCGGCGCCGCGCTGCTCAACGCATGGCTCGGCATCATGCGCCACCGCATCATGACGCGGGTCCGGATGGACGCCACCTTCCGGACCATCAAGGTCGTGGTCGCGCACTCCACCCGGCTGGGTGCCGAACTGCCCCGCAAGGTGACGGCCGGCGAGGTGGCCAGCATCGGCGTGGGCGACGTCGCGCAGATGAGCCAGACACTGACGATCACCGGCCCGGGCGTCGGCGCTGTCGTGGCGTACCTGGTGGCGGCCGCGCTGCTGCTGTCGGTCTCCGTCGCGCTCGCCCTCGTGGTCCTGCTGGGGGTGCCGTTGCTCGCGGTCGTCGTCGGGCCGCTGCTGGAACGCCTCCAGGGCGCGGAGTCCAAGTACCGCGCGCAGCAGGGGGCGCTGACCGCCCGGCTCGGGGACATCATCGGCGGCATGCGCGTACTCAACGGCATCGGCGGCAAGGAGATGCTGGCCGGCCGCTACCTGCGCGGATCGCAGGACCTGCAGGCCGAGGGCTACCGGGTCGGCGCCGTGACCAGCTGGATCCAAGCACTCTCGGTCGGCCTGCCCGCCCTCTTCCTCGCGCTGGTGACCTGGCTGGCCGCCCGGATGGCAGCCGAGGGCACCATCACGATCGGCACGCTGGTCGCCGTCTACGGCTACGTCGCCGTCCTGGTGGTACCGGTCGCCAGCTTCATCGAGAGCGGATACGACCTCACCAGGGGTCTGGTCGCGGCTCGACGGGTCGTCCGGATGCTCGACCTGAAGCCCGCCTTCGAAGACGCCGCAACACTGCGGCCGGCCCATGACGAGCCATCGGCCCTGCACGACGCCGACACCGGTGTGGAACTGGCCCCGGGCCGGCTGACCGCGATCGTGAGCGCCCGCCCAGCCGATTCCGCGGCCGTGGTCGACCGGCTCGGCCGGTACAGCGCATCCGCCGCGACCTGGGGCGGCGTGCCGCTCGCCGAGATCGCCCTGGCCGAGATCCGCAGGCGGATCGTGGTGGCGGACAACGACGCCGACTTCTTCTCCGGCACGCTGCGCACCGTGGTCGACGGCCGGTCCGAGCACACCGGCCCGTCCATCGCCCAGGCCGTCCGAGATGCCGCGGCGGAGGACATCGTGCAGGCACTGCCCGATGGCCTGGACACCATGATCCAGGCCCAGGGCAGCAACCTCTCCGGCGGTCAGCGCCAGCGGCTGCGGCTGGTCCGTGTCCTGCTGGCGGACCCGGAGGTGCTCCTGCTGGTCGAGCCCACCTCCGCCGTGGACGCCCACACCGAGGCCGCCATGGCCGCCGGGCTGCGCCGGGCGCGCACCGGGCGCACCACCGCCCTCACCTCGACCTCCCCCGTCCTCCTGGAGCAGGCCGACACCGTCTGCTACCTCGTCGACGGCCGTCTGGCGGCGGCCGGCCCGCACCAGGAACTGCTCGCGACAGAGCCCGGCTACCGCGCGCTGGTGGCTCGCGGCGAAACCGCCACCGAGTCCACGCCCGCCGAGGAGGCCGTCCGATGACCGCTCAGACCGAGACCGCCCCCGGACGGCTCCCGATCGCCGGTCCCGCCGAGGTCCGCCGGGCCGCCGTGCGCCTGATGAGGCAGGACGGCCGTGCCGTCGCCGCGACGCTGACCCTCAACGGACTGGCCGCGGCCGCCGGTCTGGGCGGCCCCTGGCTGCTGGGCCGGATCATCGACGACGTCCGGGGCGGCGCCGGCACCGGACACGTCGACCGACTCGCCCTCGGCATCCTCTGCTTCGCGCTCGCGCAGCTGCTCCTCGGCCGCTTCGCCCGCTACGCCGCCCACCGCTTCGGCGAGCGGACCCTGGCACGGATCCGAGAGCGGTTCGTCGACCGCTCCCTCGCCCTGCCCGCTTCGGTGGCCGAACGCGCCGGCGTCGGTGACCTGCTGACGCGCGGCACCGCCGACGTCGCCACCGTCGGCTCCACCTTGCGCGACGCCGGGCCGGAGGTCTCCGTGGCGCTCGTCCAGATCCTCCTGATCCTGGTCGCCATGCTCGCGGTCAACCCGCTGCTCGGCATCTGCGGGTTGCTCTGCCTCTCCGGGATCTGGTTCGCCACCCGCTGGTACCTGCGCCGTGCACACACGGGTTACCTCGCCGAAGGCGCCGCCAACTCCGCGCTGATCGAGATCCTCACCTCCACCGCGACGGGGGCCCGCACCGTCGAGGCCCTGGGCCTCCAGGACCGCCGCATCGCCGCCACGGCCGAGGCCGTCGAGCGCTGCCGGGGCACCCGTACCTACACCCTCAGCCTGCGCACCGTGCTCTTTCCCGTGGTCGAGTTCTCGTACATCGCCCCGGTCGCCGGCATCCTGCTGCTCGGCGCCGCCCTGCGCGACACCGGCGCGGTCACCACCGGCGCGGTGGTCGCCTGCGCCCTCTACTTCTGGAAGCTCTCCGAGCCGCTGGACAAGGTCCTGCTCTGGCTCGACCAACTCCAGCGCAGCAACGCCTCCTTCGCCCGAGTCGAGGGCGTCGGCCAGGTGGACGCCCCGGCCGTGACCGGCGGCGGCCGGCCCGAGGACGACCGGATCGACGTGGTCGACGTCCGGTACGCCTACCAGGGTGAGCGGGACGTCCTGCACGGCGTCGACCTCACCGTCCGTCCGGGCGAGCGGCTGGCGATCGTCGGCCCGTCCGGAGCCGGCAAGTCCACTCTGGGCCGGCTGCTGGCCGGGGCGGAGACGCCCCGCACCGGACGGGTGACGGTGGGGCAGGTGCCCGTCGCCGAGCTCGACCCGGCCCAGCTGCGCCGACACGTCGTCCTGGTCTCCCAGGAGCATCACGTCTTCCTCGGCACCGTCCGGGACAACCTCCTGATCGCCGCGCCCGCCGCGACCGACCAGGACCTGCTCGCGGTGCTGGCCGCCGTCGACATCGACTGGGTGGACGAGCTGTCGGACGGGCTGGACACCGAACTCGGCGCCGGCGGGCTCCGTCTGAACGCCCAGCAGGCCCAGCAACTCGCCCTGGCCCGGGTGGTCCTGGCCGATCCGCACACGCTGATCCTGGACGAGGCCACCTCCCTGCTCGACCCGACCACGGCCCGGCACACCGAGCGCTCGCTGGCGGCCGTGCTCAAGGAACGCACCGTGATCGCCATCGCCCACCGCCTGCACACCGCCCACGACGCGGACCGGGTCGCGGTCATGGACGGCGGCCGGGTGACCGAATTGGGCAGTCACGACGAGCTGTTGGCGGCCGGCGGCGGATACGCCGCGCTGTGGAAGTCCTGGCACGGCGCCTGAGCGCGCCCCCGCCCTCCCTACCCCTCCCGACCAGTAGGAGCGGAACCCCATGCACTCGGCACCACCGCAGACCGCCCAGAGCTGGGTCCGGCCGATTCCCGGCCGGACCGAGCCCGGCGCCCTCCGGCTCTTCTGCTTCCCGTACGCCGGGGCAGGCGCCTCGGTCTTCCGGGGGTGGGGCGCCGGACTCCCGGAAGGAGTGGAGGCATACGCCGTGCAGCTACCGGGTCGCGAGGACCGGTTCTTCGACCGGCCGATCGCGGACCTGGAAGAGCTGCTGGACGTCCTCCTCCCCGCCCTGCTCCCGTACCTGGACCGGCCGTTCGCCTTCTTCGGGCACAGCATGGGCGCCATCGTCAGCTGGGAGCTCGCCCGCAGGCTGCAGCGTGAGCAGGGACTGGAGCCGGTCCGGATCACGGTGTCCGGCTGCCGCGCGCTACCGGCCCACGAATCCAGGAAGCCGAGCGAACTCGACCTCTCCGACGAGGAGCTGATCAACGAGCTCCGCCGTCTCAACGGCACGCCGGAGACCTTGCTGCAGAACCCGGACTTCGCCGCCTTCATCCTGCCGACCTTCCGGGCCGACCTCTCGCTGTTCGCCGGCTACGTCTACCGGCCGGGCGAGCTGCTCACCTGCCCCGTCTCGGCCTTCGGCGGCGACGCGGACCCCAGGGTCGCCGAGGAGCACCTCCAGGGCTGGGCCGAGCTGACCACCGGCCGGACCGAGGTGGAGGTCTTCCCCGGCGGCCACCTCTTCCTCAACGACGAGCGGGAGGCCGTGCTCCGGAGCGTGTCCCGGGCGCTCCCGGCCGTCGGCCACTGACCAGTACTTCTTTTCGAACCCAGGGGGCTCGCGTGGAGACAGTGTGGAATGTCGTCCAGGCTCAGGTGCAGCGGACGCCCGAGGCCGTGGCCGCGCGGACGGCACGCACCTACACCTACCGTGACGTCGCCGCGCTGGCCGGAGACCTCGGCGAGCGGATAGCGGCGAAGGTCCGGCCGGGCTCCGTCGTCGCGCTCGACGCGTCCAGCCGGTTCAGCGGGGCCGTCGGCATCCTCGCCGCGAACGCCGCGGGCTGCGCCGTGCTGCCGCTCGACCGGCAGAGCCCGCCGGCCAGGCGGGCCCGGGTCCTCGACGACGCCCGCCCCGCCCTGCTGCTGCGCGAGCTGGCCGAGGGCGAGTTCGCCCTGGAGGGGAACGGACTTCCGTCGCCGCCGAGGGAACCGGACCTGGGTGAGATCGCCTACATCCTGTACACCTCCGGCTCGACCGGGCAGCCCAAAGGCGTGATGGTGGGCCACCAGGCCCTGATCGACCGCCTCGCCGGCCTGGCCGAGCGGCCGGGGCTGGCGGCCGGCGAGAGCGTGCTGGCGATGGCCGCGCTGTCCTTCGACATCTCGCTGGTGGAACTGCTCCTTCCGCTGACCGTGGGGGCCTCCTTCACGGTGGTCCCGGAGGAGACCAGGGCGGATCCGCTCGCCTTCGCGGAGCTGGTGGCGGGGGCCGCACCGGACGTCGTCCAGGCCACCCCCAGCTTCTGGCGGATGCTGACGGCCTCCGCCTGGAAGGGTGCGCCCGGTAGCCGACTGTGGACCGGCGGAGAGACACTCACCCCGAGTCTCGCCCGGGAGCTGCTGCCGCGGTGCGGTGAACTCTGGAACGTGTACGGCCCGACCGAGGGAGTCCTCTGGTCCACGGCGGCGCGGGTGGACTCCGCCGAGCGGATCTCGCTCGGCGAGCCGGTGGCCGGGGTGGGCCTCCTCACCGACGAGAGCGGTGAACTCCTGCTCTACGGGGAGGGGCTGGCGCACGGCTACCTCAACCGGGAGGAGCTGACGGCCGAGCGTTTCCTGCATGGCGACACCCCCGACGGCCGCCGCCGCGTCTACCGCACCGGGGACCGGGTCGCACGGGGACCGGACGGCGCACTGACGTTCCTCGGCCGCCTGGACAGCCAGGTCAAGCTGCGCGGACACCGGATCGAGCTGGGCGAGGTGGAGGCCGTCCTGGAGGAGCACCCGGAGGTCTCGCAGGCCGTCGTGCTGGTCCAGGACGCCGACCGGCCCGACACCGCGGCGCTGGTGGCCTTCGTGGTACAGCGCGCCGAGGCGGACCTCCAGGGCTGGTTGAAGGACCGGCTGCCGTCGAGCCACCACCCCGCCAGGATCACTGCCCTGTCCGCGCTGCCCCGCACCACCACGGGAAAGGTGGACCGGATCGGGCTGGCGGCCGGCCCGGCGGCCGGCGACCGGGCGGTGCAGGCCGCCGAAACGCCCGCCGCGGCGCCCCCGGGGGACGTCCGGGCACTCGTGGCCGAGGCGTGGCGGCAGACGCTCGCCGCGGACTCCGTCGACGAGAACACCAACTTCTTCGACGCCGGCGGGAATTCGGTCCTCCTGACGGTGCTCCAGAAGCGGCTCACCGACGGCCTCGACATCCGGGTGCCGATCAAGGAGATCTTCCGGCACCCGACCGTCGCCTCGCTGACCGACCACATCCTCCGTACGGAGATGCCCAATTGAACCTCTACTGCATTCCCTACGCCGGGTGCTCGGCACGCGTCTACGACCCGTGGCAGCGGCACCTGCCGGACTGCGTCACCGTCGTGCCGCTGGAGCTCCCCGGCCGGGGCTCACGCTGCGTGGAGGAGCCGATCGACGAACTGGCAGCCCTGCTCGCGGACCTGTACCAGCAGCTCGACCCGGCCTCGCCGTACGTGCTGTTCGGCCACAGCTACGGTGCTGTGATCGCCTTCGAGCTGACCAAGTTGCTCCGCTCCAAGGGCGCTCCGGAGCCGTCGGCGCTGCTGGTCTCGGCCAGCCGCGCACCCCGGCTGCCGGCCGCCGACGCGGACAGCCACCGACTCTCCGACGCCGAACTCATCGAGCGACTGGCCGCGTTGGGCGGGACTCCGAAGGAGCTGCTGGAGAACGAGGAGCTGATGGAGATCTACCTCCCCGTCATCCGCGCCGACTACCGGATCCTCGGCGAGTACGGCACCGGCACCCCGGGTACGGTCGGCTGCCCGGTGGTGGCGTTCTACGGGGACACGGACGACGAGGCGGACCTGTCCTCGGTCGAGGCGTGGGCGGACTACACGGACGGTCCCTTCCGAGCAGAGGAAATCCGCGGCGACCACTTCTTCCTGCACTCCGCCGAGCGTCAGCTCGTGGCCGCCGTCGAGGCGATCTGTACGAAGGGGGAGCCGTGTTGAGCCCGGCCGTCGCACCGGTGACCCCCGGCCAGTCGTCGGTCGCCCCGCCGCGCCGGGTCGACCAGAACCCGGAGAGTACCAAGTGACCGTGACACGGGCCCCACGCTGCCCCTACCGCGACGACGACCGTCCGGCGGCCGACCCCTGCGCGGACTACCTCCCGCTGCGGGAGGAGGAGCCGGTCCGCTGGGACGAGGACCTGGAGGTGTGGATCGTCTCCGGGTTCCGCGAGACGACGGCCCTGCTGCGGCACCCCGCACTGTCGGCTGCCTGGCCGCAGCGGGGCACCACCACCCTGCACCGGGAGGGAGAGGGCGGGGGGCGGGCCGCAGAGGTCGTGCGCAGGTGGTTCATGTTCAACGACGACCCCGAGCACGCGGCGGCCCGCCGGGTCGTCGCGCCGCTCTTCGCGGCCGACCGGCTCGCCGCGATGCGTCCCGTCGTGGAAGAGCTCGTCGACGAGCTCCTGGCGGGGCGGACGGACGGGCTGGAGGTGATGGCGGAACTCGCCGTCCCGCTCTCCAGCCGGGTCATCTGCCGGATCCTGGGGCTGCCCGGGGAGGTCGCGCCCCGGCTGCACGACTGGGCGCCCGACATCGCGGCGCTGCTGATGGCGGACTACCTGCCGGAGGTCAGGACCAGGGGTCATCGCGCCTTGCGGGAAATCGCGGACGTGGTGGACGAGGCCCTGCGCTCGGAGGTCCGCGAGGGCACCGGGCTCTGGCTGCTGCGCAACGCCCACCGGGGGGGCGTCATCGAGGCCGCCGACGTCTGGGCCACGGCGAGCCTGCTGATCTACGCCGGGTTCGAGACCACCTCGACCTTCATCGGCAAGGCCGTTCGGGCCGCGCTGCACGCCGATGCCTGGGCCGACCTGCGGAGCGGTGAACCGGGCTCGGTGGTCGACGAGCTGCTCCGTTTCGACACCTCGGTCCAGCAGGTGGCCCGGGTGGCCACCGCGCCGGTGGAGGCGGCCGGTCACCTGATCGCGGAGGGGGATCTCGTCCTGCTGATGCTCGGCGTGGCCAACCGCGACCCGGCCGCCTTCGTCGACCCGGACCTTCTGGACTACGACCGCGAGATCAGGCGGCACCTCGGCTTCGGCTTCGGCGCGCACTACTGCCTGGGGGCGGGGCTGGCGCGGATGGAGTCCGAGATCGTACTGGAGCGCCTCGCCGGCAGGTGGGCGGATCTCGCCCTCGACGGGCCGCCGGTGACGAGGCAGCACTTCGGCATCACCCTCCTGGAACGCCTGGCCGTGCGCGGCACGGCCTCCTGACGGCCGACCGCAGATCCCTGAAAGGAGAGTTGGGATGACACGAGTGACGAGCGGCTCCCCGGAGTCGGCGGACAGCCTCATCGGTGGGGAGCGGGTGTCGCGGCACCACCTCCGCCAGTTCCTCACCCACCAGGATCACCGGGGCGACAGGGACGTGGTGGAGCGCGTCGCCCGGGCGGACCAGGAACTGCTTGCCGGGGACAGGAGTGGTCTTTGATGCAGGGAATCGTGAACGAACGGACGGTGGTCCGGATGCTCGGCGCGATCGTCGACGCGCATCCGGACGTGGTCGCGGTCGAGTGCGGCCAGCAGAAGCTCACCTACCGTCAGTTCTGGGACGCGGCTGCCGCGGTGGCCGGACGCATACGGCAGGCCGAGGGCCACCGGAGCGGTTGCCTCGTCGGTCTGCTCTTCGAGCGCGGCATCGAGGGCATCGTGGCACAGCTCGGAAGCTGGCTCGCGGGTGCCGCGTACCTGCCGCTCGACCCGGCACTGCCGGACGGCCGGGTGGAGGCGATCCTGCACGACGCCCGGCCGGTGGCCGTGCTCGCGCAGGAGGGGCTCGCCGGACGGGTGCCCGCGGGTGTTCCGGTACTCGACAGCACCGGGGCGGCCCCGGCGTCGGTGTCGCCGGCCCCGCTGGCCTACGTCATCTACACCTCCGGTTCGACCGGTACGCCCAAGGGCGTCGAGGTCGGCCACGCGGGCCTGGCGAACCTGGTGTCCTGGCACCGGGAGACCTACGGCACCCGGCCCGGGGTGCGGGTGGGAGCCTTCGCCGGGCTGGGGTTCGACGCCACGGTCTGGGAGGTCTGGGCGGCTCTCGCGAGCGGGGCGACGCTGGTGCTGCCGACCGAGCGGCTGATCGTCGACAGCGCGGTGATCGCCGAGTTCATCGAGCGGAGCGCCATCACGCACTGCTTCCTGAGTACCCCGCTCGCCGAGCAACTGTTCGCCCTCCCGGCCCCGCCCGTCGGCCTGGCCGTCCTGCTGACCGGCGGGGACCGTCTTCGGGTGAGCCCGCCGGCCGGCTTCCCCGCCGCGGTCTTCAACCACTACGGGCCGACCGAGGCCACCGTGGTGACCACCGCCAGCGCGGACCTGCGCCGCTGCCCCACCGAGGGCGCGCCGGTGATCGGACGCCCCATCGCCGGCGCGAAGGTCCGGCTGGTGGATGCCGACGGGGTCGAGGTCGCCGAGCCCGGTGTGCCCGGGGAACTGCTGATCGGAGGCGACGTCCTGGCCTTCGGCTACCGGGGCGACCCGGAGCTCACCGGCCGCAGGTTCGTCGCCGACCAGGACGAGAACCGCTGGTACTCCTCCGGCGACCTCTGCCGCTGGACGGCCGACGGCGAGCTGGAGTTCGTCGAGCGGCGGGACGCCCAGGTCAGCATCCGCGGTCACCGGGTGGAGCCGGCCGAGGTCGAGCAGGAGATCCTGGCCGTTCCCGGAGTGGACCAGACGGCCGTCGTCCACGTGCCGGACCAGGACGGCGGATCGCTGCGCGCCTTCTTCTGCGGCGAGGCCGAGCCGGGCGACATCCGCGCCGCACTGACCGGTCGGCTGCCCGCGTACATGCTCCCCACCGGGCTGCACCGGCTCGTCGCGATGCCGCTGACACCCAACGGCAAGATCGACCGGAAGGCCCTGCCGGACACTCCGGTCGCAGCCGCGGCCGAGCCCTCCCCCCTCGGCGCCACCGAGGCGCGGATCGCCGAGATCTGGTCCGAGCTGACCGGGAACCTCCCCCGCTCCGGGGACAGCTTCTTCGAGATCGGTGGGCACTCGCTGATCGCCGCCCGGGCGGTGTCCCGGACACGTGAGCAGTTCGGCATCAAGATCGGGCTGCAGGCCATCTTCAACCATCCGGTCCTCGCGGACTTCTCCGCCGAGGTCGACGAAGCCGTCAGGAGTGCAGAGTGATGCAGGACCAACGGCCCCTCGTCATACTGGAGTTCGGGAACGAGGTGCCCCGGAGGACCTTCGGCGCCATCCTGCCCGACGGTTGGCAGGAGCGGACCCTCAGGATCGACCCATTGCACTACCCCGGCCTCGCCGACGGAGTCGTCGGGACGGCCGAGCAGGCCGCCCACTGGGCCGAGCGGATCACCGCCGCCGGGCCGCTCCCGGTCGCGGTGCTGGCCTACTGTTCGGCCGTCGGCCTGGCCTCGGCGCTGGTGGAGGCGCTGCCCGGGCCGGACGTCCCGCTCATCGTGCTCGACCCGGCACCGGCCGATCCCAAGACTCCTCAGGAACTGCTGGACGACCTCGCCCTGGCCATGGACGAGTCCGCCGAGGTGCCCGTGATCACCGGCCTGCCGTCCGGTGACGCGCTCACCCTGGCCGGCTCCTTCCTGCTCTCGGTGATCGTCGGCTGCTCGCCCGGGCTCGACGAGGAGATCCTGGTCGAACTGACCGAGGGGCAGCGGGCCTGGCTCAGCTTCACTCTGACCGCGGCGGTGCCCCCGCAGGCCCCGCCGGCTCCCACCCACGTCCTGCTGAGCGAGGCGCTCGACTGGCCGGGCTCCGGGGCGGTGCACCGGGTCGATGTGACGGCGGAGGAGCTGTTCCACGCGCCTGCCGTGAAGGTCCTGCTCACCAACCTGCTGGCCACCGGGGAGAAGGAGGAGCCGTGCAGCCGGCCCTCGTAGAGCGTGACGCCGTCGACGTACCCACCCCGGAAGCGGTGGAAGCCGTGACGGCCGAACTCGACGGGGCCGCCTCGTGATCACCCTCCTGCCGCCCGGCGTGGAGGTCGAGGAGGCGCACGGTGATCTGCCCGACGTCCCGCTGCAGCCGGGGGAGGCCGAGGCGGTTGCCAGGTCACCGGTCGCCAGGCGCCGCGAGTTCGCCACCGTCAGGCACTGTGCCCGAACCGCCCTCGGTCGGCTCGGCATCCCCCCGGCCCCGATCCTCCGGGGCACGGCGGGGGCACCGCAGTGGCCGTGCGGCGTGGTCGGCAGCATGACCCACTGCTCGGGCTACCGGGCGGCCGCGGTCGCCCGGGCCGGGCCATTCCGCTCCCTCGGTATCGACGCGGAGGTCCACCAGCCGCTGCCCGACGGGGGCCTGCGCCTGATCACGTCGCAAGCCGAACGGCGCCACCTCGCGGAGCTCCTCCGCCGGGACGCGGAGGTGCACTGGGACACGCTGCTCTTCGCCGTCAAGGAGAGCGTCTACAAGGCGTGGTACCCCCTGGGCGGCATCGTGCTCGACTTCGTCGACGCCGAAGTCGTCCTCGACCCGGAGAACGGGACCTTCACCGCCCGGCTGCCGGCTTCGGAGTCGACGGCCGACGGGGCCGGCCCGGTCTTCTTCGAGGGGCGGTGGCGGGTGGCGGACGGGCTGGTCCAGGCCGCGAGCGCCGTTCCGGGTCGGCCGTGCACCTCCGGCCCGTCCCATTGAAATCCTCGGAAGCAGTGGACATCCTCTCTGAATCGGTCACGTCGGTCCGGGAATTCTGTAAACCATTGATGTGAAGATTGGCTGGCCAAGTGGAAGACCCCTACGATTTCGAGGGTGACAGGGCCTGGTTCGAACTGTGGAACGGTCAAAGGGGGTTGTGGCTCCAGCATCAGCTGGACGAGGGCCGGGCGGAATCCAACCTTCCGCACTGGCAGCACTTGTACGAGGCGGTGGACATCGTCGCCGTGCGCCGTGCCGCAGCCTTCCTGACGGACCGGCACCAAGCGCTGCGGCTGTCCTTCCGGGACACTCCGGAGGGTCCGCGCCAGCGTGTCCTGCCCGAATTCGACCCGGACGTACCGCTCGTCGACCTGACCGGCGCGGCTGATCCGACGGCCGAACTGAATCGGCGCGTCCGGGACGAGAACGCGACCCCCTTCGACGAACTCGCCACCCCGCCGGTGCGGTTCAAGGTGTTCAAGCTGGCCGCCGACCACCACTGCCTCTACGTGAACGTGCACCACATCATCGCGGACGGCACCAGCATGGGCATCCTCATACGCGAACTGCTGCTCTGCTACCGAGCTTTCGCCGCGGATGGAGAGCCGGAGCTGCCCCCACTCCCGACGACCTACGACGCCTTCGTACGGGGCCGGCGGGAGTGGCTGGCGAGCGACCGGAGCAAGGCCATGGAGGTGTACTGGCTCGACCAGCTGGCCGCCCCGCTGCCGCGGCTGCGCATCGGGGACTACGACGCGCCCGCCGATGAGGTGGTGAACGAGACGCTGGAGTTCGACGTCGAGGCCGACACGGCCGCAGGGCTGGCGGCACTGGTCAAGAAGCTGCGCGTCACGCCGCACATCCTGCTGCTCAGCGTCTACGCGGTCGCGTTGCGAGACATCAGCGCCGACGACGACATCGTGGTCTGCGTCCCGTTCTCCGGCCGGGACACCAAGGAGTTGAACGGCATGTTCGGCAGTTTCGTCAACCCGCTCTCCGTCCGGGTGCGGATGTCGGGTGCGGACCCCTTCGAAGAGGTCGTGCGCCGGACCAGAGCCGTGAGCATCGGCGCCTATGCGCACAGCCGTTATCCGTTCACCCTGCTGCTCGAGAAGCTCGATGTGGAATCCCGACCCGGCCGGAACCCGGTCTTCTCGACCTCCTTCCAGTTCGCGGACTTCCTGCCCCCGGCCCGGCAGACCTCGCAGCTCGACCTCTGCCTGTTCGGCAAGCCGGACGGCGACCGGCTCGGTCTGCGGCTCAACTACAACTCCCGACGGCTGGCGAAGTCCGAGGCCGAGGAGGTCCGGTCGGCCTTTCTGGCCGTCCTGCGGACGGTCGTCGAGGACGTGACGGTCTCGCTGGCCGCCCTGGCGGAGCCGCTGGCGCGGGCCCGGCGGGCGGCGCGGACCGTACCCGCCGGCCGTCGTCGGCTGGGGGCCCTGCGAGCCTCCCGGCCCGGGACGCCGAACGCCTGAGCCGGTATTGCGCCATCTCACCGAAAGGAAGGGCCCATGGACGGACAGCGTGACGACGACGGCTACGTCGTGGTGATCAACTCCGAGGAGCAGTACTCCATCTGGCCGCAGGGCCGCGAGCTGCCCGCCGGCTGGCGGGAGACGGGCGAGCGGGGCTCGAAGGAGGCCTGTCTCGCGCACATCGACGAGGTGTGGACGGACATGCGTCCGCTGACCCTGCGCCGGGAGATGGCGGGCGGGACCGGCCGATGAGGGTGACGGTCAGGCCGCTCGCCGAGCGGCCACAGGCGGCCACGCGGCTGTTCTGCTTCCCGTACGCCGGCGGCGGTGCCTCGGTGTTCCGCGACTGGGCCGCCGCCCTGCCCGCCGACATCGAGCCGTGGTCGGTACAACTTCCGGGCAGAGAAGACCAGTTGGGCGCCCCGCTGTTCGACCGGATGGGCGCGGCGCTCAACGTCCTGGTGCCCTCGGTCATCCAGCACCTGGACCGTCCGTTCGCATTCTTCGGACACAGCATGGGCGCCTTGATGGCCTGGAACCTCACCCGCACCCTGCAGCGGATGGAGATCGGCTCACCCACCCGGCTGTTCGTCTCGGGGTGCGTACCGCCCCAAGCCCGGAAGGAGAGCGCGTACCACGCCGGTCCGGAGAAGGAGCTGATCGGGAAACTGCGCTCCTGGTCCGCGACACCGGAAGCGGTTCTGGCGGACCCGGAACTGATGCGCCTGATGCTCCCGGTGATCCGGGCCGACCTCGCGGTGGTCGAGACCTACCGGTTCACCGACGGGCCGCTGCTGACCTGCCCGGTCACGGCGTTCGGTGGGACCGAGGACGATCCCGCGGGCATCGCGGCGATGCCGCGCTGGGGCGAGCTCACAGCCGGCGGCTTCGACCTGCGGATGTTTCCCGGCGGCCACTTCTTCCTGCACTCCGCCCGTCCGGCCGTGCTCGCCGAGATCGCCGGGCGGCTCGCCGCCGTGCCCCGGCAGCACGGCCACTGACCCGAAGCCCTTCGAAACAACCATCCTCTCGATCGACGGATTTAGGTGGAACGACATGTCGCAGCGGTCCGTGATGGACGTCGTCTCGGATGTGTGGACGGCTGTCCTGCACACCGAGATATCCGGTCCTGACGCCAACTTCTTCGCGCTGGGCGGCAATTCACTGCAAGGTGCCAGAGCGATCAGCCAGCTGCGCGAGGAGCTGGGCATCCGGATTCCGCTCAGCGTGCTCTTCGACGCACAGACCCTCGTCGAGCTGACCGCGGCCATCGAGGCGATGCGGGAGACGGAGCCCGGGGCGGAACAGACCATCGAGCCGTTCGACGGGCGCTCGGGCGAGGTCTTCCACGCGCCCACCTCGTTCACCCAGCAGCGGCTGTGGGTCGACGAGCACATCCAGGGTCCGAGCTCCCGCTACAACATCCCGATGGCGAACGAGCTCGTGGGCCCGCTCGACATCACGGCCCTGGGGCAGGCCGTCCAGGCGCTGGTCGACCGGCACGAGGTCTTCCGCACCACCATCAAGGCGGTCGACGGCATCCCCGAGCAGGTGATTCAGGCCAAGGCCGAATTGCCGCTGACCGTGGTCGACCTCCGGGACGAGCCGGAGGAGAAGCAGGAGCAGGTTCTGGCCGGTCTGCTCCTCGACTCCGCCCAGCGGCCGTTCGACGTGGAGCGGGGGCCGCTGCTCCGGGTCGAGCTGTACCGGCTGGACGAGGACTGGCACGTCCTGCTCATCAACCTGCACCACATCATCACCGACGTGTACTCCTTCGAACTCGCCATGGCCGAGCTGCTGGAGCTCTACGCCGCCGCCGCCGACGGCGGGATCCCGGCGGCCGTGAGGCCTCCGGTGCAGTACGCCGACTACGCCGCCTGGCAGCGGCGCACGGTCACCGGGACCACGCTCGAACGCCAACTGGACCACTGGAAGGACCGACTGCGCGGCCCGCTCCCCGTGCTGGACCTTCCGACCGACCTGCCGCCCCGGGAGAGCGGCACGAGCCAGGGGGCGTCGGTGGACATCGAGCTGCCCCGAGCCGTGTCGCGCAGGATCCGCGAGCTGTCCAGGGAGCACAACGCCACTCCGTTCATGACCATGTTCACGCTGCTCAACGTGCTGCTCAGCCGGTACAGCGGCCAGACGGACATCGTGGTCGGCATCCCCAGCGCCAACCGTGATCTGCCGGAGCTCGATTCCATGCTCGGGTGCTTCCTCAACACCCTCGCCGTGCGCAGCGACCTGTCCGGCGACCCGACGCTGGCCGAGCTGCTCGGCCGGGTCCGGGGCAGGATCCTGGAGGCCTTCGCCCACCAGGACGTCCCCTACGAGCGGGTGGTCAACGCGGTCTCGACCGACCGTTCCTCCCGGCAGGGGCCGTTCCGGGTCATGCTGGCGTACCAGCACGCGGTCCCGGCGCCGGAGCTGGCCGGGATCACCGTCAACGACGTCGAGTTGGGCCTGAACCTGAAGGCGGTCAAGTTCGACCTGGTGTTCCGGGTCGTCGAGACCGAATTCACGTACCGCCTCGCGGTCGACTACAACACCGACCTGTTCCTCGAGGACAAGGCCTGGCGCATCCTCGACCACCTGGCCGTGCTCGCGGCCGACGCGGTGGCCGCTCCCGCCAAGCGCCTCTCCGAGCTCACCATCCTTCCCGAGGATGAGCGTCGTCAGCTTCAGGAGTGGTCCACCGCCGACTGCGGTCCGTACCCCACGGACCTCTTCCTGCACCGGCTGTTCGAGGCGCAGGCGCTCAGGACCCCGGGCGCGGACGCGGTGGAGAGTGGCGACGAGCGGGTCAGCTACCACGAACTCGACCGCAGAGCATCCCGGTTGGCCGACGAGTTGACGGCGCGCGGCATCGGCACCGACGATCTGGTCGGCCTGTGCGCGGACCCGTCGGTGGACCTCATCGTCGGCATCCTCGGCATCCTGAAGTCCGGTGCCGCCTACGTGCCGATCGATCCGCTCGCCCCCGTCGACCGGATGTCGTACGTCGTCGCGGACAGCGGGATGAAGATCCTGGTCACCACCCCGGAACTGCGGGACCAGCTGCCGGCGGCCGTCCTGGAGAACGTGGACGTGGTGAGCACCGCGCAGGACGGCGCGCAGGACGGCACCCCGGGGTCCGCGCTGCATCCCTCGCAGCTGGTGTACCTGATGTACACGTCCGGGACCACCGGCCGGCCCAAGGGCGTCGGCCTGCCGCACACCGCGATCACCCCGTGGATCCAGTGGGCCCAGGACATCCGTCCGATCGGGCCCGGCACCCGGGTGGTGCACAACCTCTCCTACCACTTCGACTGGTCTGTCGAGCAGATGTTCCACGCACTGACCGCAGGCGCCTGCCTGGTCATGCTGCCCCGTGAGGTCAAGGCCGACGGCCGGGCCACCGCCCGGTTCATCAACGAGCAGTCGATCCACATGCTGTACCTGACGCCGACCCAGATGCGCGGCATCACCGACGCCGGCCTCGACATGCCGACGCTGCGGCACGTGTCCATGGGCGGAGAGAACCTGGACGCCGACCTGGTGGCGCGAACCCGCGCGGTCGTCTCCGCCGGGTGCGAGATCTGGAACGAGTACGGGCCGACGGAGACCGCGGGCGCGGCCCTGGTCGGCCGGATGGGCGACGAGCCGCTGGAGCGCAGCTCCATGCCGCTGGGTGAGTTGATCGCCAACGCCTCCTGCGCGGTGGTCGACCGCTGGGGGAACCTGCAGCCCATCGGCGTGCCCGGCGAGCTCTGGATCGGTGGTGACGGCGTCGCTCGCGGCTACCGCAACCAGCCCGCCCTGACCGCCGACCGGTTCGCCCCGGACCCGGCCCGGCCCGACCGACGCCTCTACCGCACGGGTGACCTGGTGCGCCGCCTGCCCAACGGGGAGATGGAGTTCCTGGGCCGGGTCGACAACCAGGTCAAGATCCGCGGCGTGCGGGTCGAGCTGGAGGAGATCGAATCGGTGCTGCGCGGTCACCCGGAGGTGGCGAACGCCGTGGTGGTCCTGGAGCCCGACCAGCGGCTGGTCGCCCACGTGGTCAGGACACCGGGCAGCGGGCTCGACGAGGCCGCGCTCCGTGCCCACCTCGCCCCGAAGCTGCCCATCGTCATGCAGCCGGCCGTGTTCATGTGGCTCGAGGCCATGCCGCTCTCCCCGACCGGCAAGGTGGACCGCCAGCGGCTGCCCCGACCCGAGCCGATTCCCGTGCTTCCGACCGCCGTGACGCCGCCGAGCACGGAGACGGAGCGCACCGTCGCGGCGGCCTGGGCGGAGGTGCTCGGGTTCGCCGAGGTGGACGTGCGGGCCAACTTCTTCGAGGCCGGCGGGGACTCGTTCTCCCTGCTGGCGGTCGTCAGCCGACTGCGGGCCGAGCTCGAACTGGACATCCCGGTGCGCGCCCTGGTCGACGCGCCGACCGTCGAGACGCTGGCCGCGTACATCGAGGCACTGCGCCGGGCGGCCTGACATCCGTACTTCCGAGCCGTGGCGGTCGCGGAACGGCGAGAGCCGAGTCCCCGGCGAGCCATACGCCCCTGCGCCTCCGCCGCGGGGCGACGAATCCTTCTCGGCCTCGTCGGTGCCTGTCCCGGTCCGGCGGTCAGTTCGACAACGATGGGAAGTGACGTCATGAGCGACACCGCGGCTCACGACATGGCGGCAGAGACTCTGCCCGAGCTGTTCGCGGCCCAGGTGGCCCGCACCCCCGACGCCGTCGCGCTCGTCGGCGCCGATGCATCCCTCACGTACGCCGAGCTGGATGCCAGGGCCGGCCGACTGGCGCGGTCGCTCACGGCCAAGGGGGCGGGGCCCGAAACGGTCGTGGCGGTCGCGGTGCCGCGATCCGTGGAACTGGTGGTCGCCCTCTACGCGGTGCACAGGGCCGGGGCCGCATACCTTCCGGTCGATCCGCTGCTGCCCGCCGAGCGGGTACGGGAGATGACCGAGGACGCACGGCCCGTGCTGATGCTCGACAGCGAGGACGTCCGGCGGATGTCGGAGGAGGGCGCGCCCGAGGCGGACGAGACCGGGTGGCCCTCGCCGCACCCGTCGAGCACCGCCTACGTCATCTTCACCTCGGGATCCACCGGCCGGCCCAAGGGGGTGGCCGTGTCCCACGCGGCCATCGTCAACCGCCTGCGCTGGATGCAGGCGGAATATCCGCTGGGCCACGACGACCACGTCCTGCAGAAGACCCCCGCCGGATTCGACGTCTCCGTGTGGGAGTTCTTCTGGCCGCTGTGCGTCGGTGCGCGCCTCGTCCTGGCCGGGCCGGACGAGCACCGGGATCCCACCCGGATCGCCGAGCTGATCCGGGCGGAGCGGATCACGACCGTGCATTTCGTCCCGTCCATGCTGCGTCACTTCCTCGAAGAGCCGACCACGGCCCGATGTGATTCGCTGCGCCGGGTGTTCGCGAGCGGCGAGGCGCTCTCGGCCGATCTGCGGTCACGGTTCTTCCGCCTCCTGGACGCCGAACTGCACAACCTCTACGGGCCCACCGAGGCCGCGGTGGATGTGTCCTACTGGCGCTGCGGCCCCGACGACCCACCCGGCCCGGTGCCGATCGGCGCCCCGGTGCGGAACACCCGGCTGTACGTTCTGGACGAGCAGCTGAACCAGGCCGCGCCCGGTGCGGCCGGCGAGCTCTACATCTCGGGTGTCCAGCTGGCCCGCGGGTACGTCAACCGGCCGGGGCTGACGGCAGAGCGATTCGTCCCCGATCCCTACGGCCCCGAAGGCAGCCGGATGTACCGGACCGGGGATCTCGCCCGGCGGGACCCCGACGGGGTCCTGCACTACCTGGGCCGCGACGACCACCAGGTCAAGGTGGGAGGCGTGCGCATCGAACTCGGCGAGATCGAAGCGACGTTGGCCCGGCACGCCGCGGTCGCCGACGCGGTGGTGGCCGCGAGGCCCGACGAGGCCGGCGGGACGCGGCTGACCGCCTACCTCGTACCCGACCCCGTCGAGGCCGCCGCGCTGCGGAACCTGTGCCGCCTCGAAGAAGCCGGGCTCCTCGACCGGAAGGACCTGCAGACCCTGCCGAACGGCATGGCCGTCGTCGCGTCCAACCGGTCGGAGGCGGACTTCCTGTACCGCGAGATCTTCGAAGAGGGCGAGTACCTGCGGCACGGGATCACGCTGCCCGACACCGGGGCCTGCGTCTTCGACGTGGGCGCGCACATCGGGTTCTTCTCGCTCGCGGTGGCCCGCTCCCGTCCCGGCAGCGTGGTCCATTCGTTCGAGCCGATTCCGCAGCTGTTCCGCATGCTCGAACTCAACACCCGGCTGCACGGGGTCGACGCCAGGCTGTACCCGTGCGGCCTCGCCGAAGAGGCGGGTTCGGCGTCGTTCACCTACTATCCGCAACTTTCGATAATGTCGGGGCGATTCGGTGACATCGCCGAGGAGCGCGGTGTCCTGGAGGCCTTCGTCCGCAACGAGCAGCCGATGCGGGAAGCCCTTCCGCAGAGCGGTGCGGCGGATCTCGACAGTCTGCTCACGGAGCGGCTGCAGCACACCGACGTGACCTGCGAGCTGCGCACGCTGTCGGACGTCATCGACGAGACCGGTGTGGAACGGATCGACCTGCTCAAGATCGATGCGGAGAAGAGCGAACGCGCGGTGCTTCTGGGACTCCGTGAGGAGCACTGGAACCTGGTCCGCCAGCTGGTGATCGAAGCGCACAACGCCCCGGGCCGGATCGACTGGATCCGGGGCCAACTGGAGGAGCGGGGGTACCGGGTCACCGTCGACGGGCTGGCGATGCTCTCGGAGACCGGTCTGGTCACCCTCTACGCAGTCCGCGGCGGGCAGCCGGCCTCCGACGGCGGGGAGAGTGCCGCACCGGCGTACCGTGGGTCGGGCTGGTCGTCCCCGGATCTGTACGTCGAGGACGTGCGGCGAGAAGCGGAGCTCCGGCTCCCGCCACAGATGGTTCCGGACCACTTCGTGATCGTCGACGCGTTTCCCCTGACGGCCAACGGCAAGCTCGACCGGGCGGCACTGCCTGCGCCCCGGCGCCGACCGACCGGGAGACCGGCCGCTCCGCGCGACACGACCGAGGTGCTGCTCCGCTCCTTGTTCGCCGACGTGCTTGCCGCACCCGACATGGGGATCCACGACGACTTCTTCCGTCTGGGCGGCAACTCGTTCGACGCGATCCGCCTGGTGGCCCGGATCCGTGAGGCGCTGGGTGTCGGAGTGACCGTCCCGAGCCTGTTCAAGGCCCCGACAGTGGCCGCCTTCGCCGAACTGCTGGCCCATGGATCCGACGGAGCCCCGTTCTCGCCCGACGCATGACCCTTCCGCGCGTCGATGCTCGCCTCCGCGGTGCCGCACCGCCCTTCCGGCTGATGAGGGGACAACCGACCGTGTCCGGACTGCTGATCCTGGACCGGGACCCGCGCCACCGCCCCACGCATCCCGGAGGGGCACTGTCACGTTGACCGACCGGGTGGGACGATCTTCTGGTCGGTCATGCCGGGAGGGGGGCGTCCGTGGACGGCGCGCCGCCGCCGCACGGCCGTCGACAAGGTCACCACCCTCCGGTTCGACCGACACGGCAACCGAGGGGCCGGGCCGCCGGGCCGAGGGACTCCGAACACGTCCGCCGGGCCGTCGGGCCCGTCGCGGTCCCCCTCGGGACCTGCGGCGAGCCCAGCAACGCCCAGGCCGGCGGACAGTCCTGCCCCTGTCGAACCGCCCCTCCCGTCCGGGCACCTGGACGGGAGCGGCTCGCAGCACGGCGGACCCCTGGAAGCTGCCGGGGACGGTGGACCCCGGCTCCCGCACCGGCGTACGGCGGGCACGTCAACGCGGTGGTCACGCGGGAGCGTCCGAGGAGAAGGAGTGAGGCGTGGCCGACGGGGCGATTTCGGCGAGTTGGCTGTCGAAGGCGCGCAGCAGATCGGGGAGCCGTTGCGGCCAGGAACCGGTCAGCGGAGCCTGGACGACGCATTTCAGGGTCCCGTCGGGCAGTTCGCACACCTGGAGCTGAACCTCGGCGACCGCGCCGACCGGCGGCACCGGAACGGCGTGCATCCTTACCGGACCGGCCGAATGCTCGACGCGCTGCCAGTTCTCGAAGGCGAACAGCACCTGGTAGACGGGCATCCGACCACCGGGGACCGTGTGTACGGCCCGGACGATTTCGTAGCGGGGCAGCGCGGAGCCCAGGACACTCTCCCGCACGGCGGCCCAGACCCGCTCGACCACCCCGGGTGCGGACAGCTCGGGCATCCGCACCGGCAGGATGTCGATCAGGCAGCCGAGCTCGTCCGCCTGCCCGGCCGAGCGGGTGGCCACCGGTGTGCCGACGCAGAAGTCGGAGCCGCCGGTGATCTCGGCCAGAGCCCGGCCGTACGCGGCCAGCAGCACCGCGAACGGTGAGCAGGCGCTGCGCCTGGCCTGGTCGCGCACCGCCTGCCAGGTGCTGGGCGGACAGGTGGTTCGGAGCTCGGCCGACCCACCTGCAGCGAGCTCGTGCTGGTTCGGCGCCGGGCTGCCGTCCGGGGTGGGCAGGTCGGCCGCCCCAGTCAGCAAGGCGCGCCAGTGTGCGGTGAGTTCGGCGTGCTGCGCCGGCGTGAGTTCTGCGGCCTCCGCTCGTTCCAGCACGGGCAGATCGGTCGCGACGCCGTCGACGGCCCGTGCGTAGGCGCGCGCCAGATCGGCGGCGAACACCTCCTGGGAGAGCCCGTCGAAAGCGATGTGATGGACCGCCAGGAAGACGGTGGCGCCCTGTGCGTCCGGGGCGACCGCGGCCCTGTAGACGCGGCCCGCGGCGAGATCGAAGGTGTCGGCGTTCAGCAGGGTGGCGGCCGCCTCCTCGAAGCCGGTGCCGGGCCCGAGGCGCAGCAGGGGCTCCGCGACCGGCTCCGCGAGGACCTTGCGGACCACCTGCTCGTGCTCGAAGACGAAGGCGGTGCGCAGCGCCTCCTGGCGGCGCGCCACGGCCGACAGCGCTGCGTCGAGGGCGGGGAGATCGAGCGGGCCGTGGACGCGGACCTGGGCGAGGATCCAGCCGGCGCGGCTCGCCGGGTCGATCTGGTCACCGAGCCAGAGCTGCATCTCCAGGGCGGAGGCCGGCTGAACCCGCACCGTCGTGTGGTCAGTCACAGGAAAGCTCCTTGTCCGTGCCGTCGCAACGCGGCGCTCATGCGTTCCAGGGTCTCTTCCAGGACCTGTGGGGACGTGCCGAAATTGAGCCGCACGAATCCATCGCCGCCGGCTCCGAAGGCCGGACCGGAGAAGAGGAGCACCTTGGCCTCGTCGCGGAAGAAGGGCATGGGGTCCGGACCGATCCCCAGCTGCCGGCAGTCGAGCCAGGCAAGGAACGTGGCCTCCGGAGTCCGACATCGGATCCTCTCCGGGAGCCGCTCGGCCAGCAGCCGCCGGTTCCGGTCCAAGATGGCCAGCACGTCGTCCAGCCAGGCATCGCCCGAGGTCCAGGCAGCCTTCAGGGCCTCGACCGCGAGCACTCCCACTTGGCCGAAAAGCAGCCCGCGCCGGGCGTCGACGGCATCCCGTACGTCCCGCGGTCCTATGTGTGCCAGCGCGCAGCGGATCCCGGCGAGGTTGAATGCCTTGCTCCCCGAGGTGAGGGTGACCGTGCGGGCAGCGATTGCCGGGCTGAGCGAGGCGAAGGGAATGTGCCGGTGCGGGGCATGGGTCAGATCCGCGTGCACCTCGTCGGAGATCACCAACAGGTCGAACCTGAGCACGAGTTCCGCGAGTGACTCCAGCTCGTCACGGCGGAACACCCGGCCGGCGGGGTTGTGGGGGTTGACGAGGAAGAGCACACGGCAGCGGCCCGAGCCCTCGTCCGCCGCGGTCCGCTCCATGAGCGCGGGATCGAACTCCCACCCGCCCTCGCCCTCCTGGAGCGGAACGGTCAGCGCCCTGCGGCCGATCCTCTCGATGACATCGACGAACGGCGGGCAAGCGGGGGTGTGCAGAAGTACCGCATCGCCGGGGTCGGTGGCGACCTGGAGCGTCGCGAGCATCGCCTGGTTGATGTCCGTGAACAGCCGGACGTGCGTGGGATCGGGCCTGTGGCCGTACCGGTGCCGCGTCCGCTCGGCGAACACTTCGCCGAGCGGGCCGCCGCGGCTCTCGTCGAACCACGGGGGGTAGCCGAGATCGCCGTCGGCGCGGCGCAGCAGGGCCTGGCGTATCGCGGGCGCGGTCGGAAAGTCCATGTCCGCGACCCAGGAGGCCAGCATGCCGTCGCCCGCGGTGGCCCACTTCTCCCCGTCCCGCTGTGACAGGCGGCTCAGTTCGAGGGAGTCGAGAGCAGTTGACGAAGTGTCGGCCTTCATAGTCCTGTTCCGTGTCGGTTCGATGGCACAGCGTTGTGCGGACCAATGCCGGTGCGGTGCCGCACGACGGAGAGGAGGCCGGTACGGAAAGCCTGCGACAGGAAACCGATCGCCCGGCAGACCTCCTGCGGGCCCCCGGCCCTCCAGTCGCATCCCCATAACCCTGTTGGGCCACACGGGAGTTCCCCGAGAACTTCATGGTTGCCCAATGACGGGAGCACACAAGGGTATACGGCAGCCTTCGACCGCGAACGTGTGACGTCGGCCACATTGCGGCGTTCGTAACCCGCCGATACTGTCGCCAACAGCGCCTTCCTCAGCCCGGATCAGACGCTGAGGCTGGTCGCTCGCAAAGCTTGGAGCCTCCTGGCCCGGCAGTCGGTGCGCCCATGCGCCCATCCGATATTCACAGTCGAATTACATCTGCGATGTCGAGAATCTGTGACAGGAGACAGGAATTGCCCTCCCATGCTGCCCAAATCCCTGCGGACCGGCCGCGTGGCGTCGACGCACCCCGTTGCACGGGGGCAGTACGCCGAGAAATTCCCGGTCTTTACGCCGGCGCCGTCAGGGATGTGGCGGTGTCCTGTGCGACCGCCCCGGAGAGTGTGCTGCTCGCCGGCTTCGCCGCGCTGCTGTACCGGTATTCCGGCCAGAACCAGGTCGAGTTCCACGTGCGCCGCGAAGGAGGTGAGGACTCGCTGCTCCGCTTCTCCGTCACCGGGGAGAGCACGCTCCGTGGACTGACCGGTGCGGCCGGTACCGCGGCGGCCCCCGGGAAGGAGCCCGCGCGCATCGGCGTACGTTTCGGTGCGGATCGGGCCGGCGAGGGCGATCAGCCGTACGAGGTCGAGCTCGTGCTGCCTGTGGCCGAGGCGGCGTCCCGGTCGGCCGCTCTCCACTTCGACGAGCGACTCTTCGAAACGGCGACCGGCGACCAACTGCTCGCCCACTTCCAGAACCTGCTCGAGGACGGCGCGAACCGTCCGGACCAGGCGCTGGCGGATCTCGTGCTTCTCACCGGGCCCGAGGTGCACCGGATCCTCGTGGAATGGAACGACACCGCTGTCCAGCTGCCCCGCGAGGAAAGCTGTCTGCACGAGGCGTTCGAGGAGCGGGCCGCGCGGTCCCCCGAGGCCGTCGCCGTGATCCAAGGAGCGACCCGGCTGACGTTCCAGGAGATCAACGTCGCGGCGAACCGGCTGGCACATCATCTGAGGGACCTGGGCGTCGGCCCCGACGACCGCGTCGGCCTCTACCTCGAGCACTCGCCCGATCTGCTGATCTCGATGCTCGGGGTACTCAAGGCCGGCGGGGCCTATGTGCCACTCGACCCCGGCTATCCGCAGGCCAGGGTGTCCACCATGATCACCGGTGCTTCCTGCGTGGCTCTGATCAGCCACAGCAAGCTCGCTGCCGCTCTGACCGGGGAGGACTCCGTACGGCAGGAACTCCTGGTGTTATTGGACCGCGAGACCGCCGCCCTGTCCGCTCGGCCCGATCACGATCCGAAGGCCCAGGCCGGGCCGGACAACCTCTGCTACGTCATCCATACTTCCGGTTCCACCGGAAAGCCGAAGCCGATCGCGCTGCGCCACCGGGGCGTGGTGAACAACATCGAGGATCTCAACTCCCGCTTCGCGGTGGGCATCGGCGACAGTGTCCTCGGCCTGTCATCCCCGAGTTTCGACATGTCGGTCTACGAATTCCTCGGGATGACGGCGGCAGGCGGCACTCTCGTCCTTCCCGCGCCCGGCCGGGCCAAGGATCCGGCGCACTGGGCCGAACTGGCGGCGGACCACGGCGTCACGGTGTGGAACACCGCACCGGCGCTGCTGGAACTGGTACTCGATCATGTCGAGCGCGGCGGGGGTGGCGGGCCCTCACCGGTGAACGCACTGCGGCTGATCATGGTCGCCGGAGACTGGATCCCGCTGAAGCTGCCCGGACGCGCCCGCGGAGCCGCGCCCGATGCCAGGTTCATCTCCCTCGGTGGGGCCACCGAGGCCTCGATCTATTCGACGATATTCGAGGTCGAGGCCACCGACCCCACCTGGAGGAGCATTCCGTACGGGCGCCCGATGGCCAATCAGCGCACCTACATCCTGGACGAGTCGCTTCAACCCGTTCCGCCGGGTGTGACAGGCGAGTTGTACCTCGCCGGCGTCGGCCTCGCGCTCGGCTACTTGGACCGGCCCGCCTTCACCGCCGAGCGGTTCATCGAGTGGACGTACGGCACAGTGGCCGACGAGCGGCTGTATCGCACCGGCGACCTGGCGAGGTTCGGTGCCGACGGACTGATCGAACTGATCGGCCGGACCGACCTTCAGGTGAAGATTCACGGGCTGCGGGTGGAGCTGACCGAGATCGAGTCCGTACTCCGCGACCATCCTCAGGTCAAAGAAGCGGCGGTGACCGCACAGACCGATGCCGTCGGCGTCCCGGTCCTGGTCGGATATGCCGTGCCGCGCGACGGCGAAGTCCTGGACCCGGAGGACATCCGCAGGACCCTCGCGGCCAGCCTCCCGGCGCACATGGTTCCCGGCACTGTGCTCGTGCTGCCGGCCATGCCGCTGAGCCCCAACGGGAAGCTGGACCGCACGTCGCTTCCCACGGCCCCCTCACCGCACGAGGAGCGCCGTGGCGGCACCGTGCCCGTCGGTGCCGAGCCCAGCGGTCCGTGGGAGAAGCGGATCGCCGCGGCATGGCAGGACGTTCTGGGTATCGATGCGATCCGGCGTGACGACGACTTCTTCGCCCTGGGCGGCGACTCGATGACGGCCATGCGCAGTATGGCGCAGGTGCCCGAGCTGACGTTGGTGGCTCTGCACCGCCATCCGACGCTGCAGAGCCTGGCCGCGTATCTTCAGGCCACGGCCGCTCCGCCCGGGGTGGGGAACTCCGATGCCTGCTCGGTCTGACGGACCGAGCAGGAACCGCGGCACACCGGCGGTGGCCGGCCGTGCGGGCCGGATGCCCGGGCGTCCGTCGCGCGGGTACCAGCCCGCGAAGTCCTCGTCGCACCACAGCCCGTCCCGCCGGTCTCCCACCCACATCGCCGTCGTGCCGCCCGGGTTGTTCGCCCGCGCGATCTGAGCGGTCAGATAAGGGACTTGCTCACCGGAACGGGGGCGGAGCGACAACGGACACCTCGACAACTGCATCGGTCGTCGAAACAGCCACGAACATGCCTGGTCATGTCGGCAGGTCGAGGGCCTGGCGAGGTCGCGGGCGCGCATCGGGCCGCCTGTGTCGGCCGGGGCGGTGAGGATCTGCTGGTAGGCGGGGTGGTCCGGGTGCGTCGAGTTCGCCGAGCTGCCGGGTGAGTTCTTCGATGCGGGCCCGGAACTGCCTGGTTCGGTCGGCCGGTTCGCGTTCGCGGAAACCCCGGTCGAAGCCCTTGGCCGGCGCGCGTACGTGAATGACCGAGAGTGATGCGGACGTGAAATTTGAAGACACGGCCCAGTAAGGTCGAGTAAGATCACGGGTGAGTTCGAGGTCGTGCCGGGTGGGCCCTCGATTGAAGAGCTGCTGGACCGCCACAAGAAAAATGCGGCCAGGCTTTTGAGAATGTCCCGATCTGCGACGGATTGGGATGTGTGTTTTTCGGGAAAGCAGAAGGACGGGAATGTCCATCGATGGCCCGCCGGAGTAATCGCGTCATCGATGTCCGTGTTCGGGGATAAGATCCTGGAAGAACCAGAATCCGGAGGACCGATGGCCACGCACGCTATTCAGAGGATGCATTCGGGGCGCGGCGGAATTCAGATGCATCGCCAGGGGGAAGTGTCCGATCTGGACGCGTTTCGGGAACGGCGTCTGACGCGCAGGCGCCGGCTGTTAGATGACCTGGCGAGTGCGAGAACGGGCACCCGCTATTTCCCTGTGCTGTCGGTACTGGCGCCCGTCATGACCCAATCCGAGGGTGAAATCACCTATCCGGGCGACCCGATGTGTCTCTACACGGCGCTGAGCGCTGCCGTGCACCGTGCCGTGGCGGACGCCGGCCCGCTGGAGGACGCCGTGCACTACAGCGACCTCGCGCCCGAGTGGACCCGGTTCCCGTCCAAGGAGTACCGGCTCTCCGCCAGTGACGACGGATACCGGGCCTACGGCACGTCACCCAACACCGACCAGACGGTGTTCGACCCCCGGGTCTGGGACGACGCGGCGCGCACGAGATGGCTGCGGCTACTGCGCGAGGTCCAGCCCAGGGTCGTGCTCATCAGCGCCGTGTCACCCGCGCACCGCTACGCGCTCGAAATCGCGAGGTTGGTCAAGCGCGAGGTCCCGGATGCCTTCGTCATACTCGGAGGCCGTCATGTGGACGAGACCGTCACCTGCACCCCCGACGGCCGGGCCCTCGTGTGCGAACCCAGCAGCACGGTGACAGTCATTCAGGAGGGCAAGGCTCCCGGAGTGGTCGACGCCGTCGTCGGCGGCGAGGCCTACTTCGCTGTGGACCTGCTCATGCGGGCCCTCGCCCTTGCCACCGATCTCGACCGGCGTTGGGTGGACCGTGACCAGGTTCTGCCGTGCCTGCAGGGGCTGCTCGCCGAAGAGGGTCCCGTGTCCGGCTCGTCGGTCGTCGTCCTGGCGACGGGGGAGACCTTCGACGCCGTTCCGCTCCGTGGCCGAACGCTCGACCTCGCGTCCTTACCCTCGCCGTACGAGGCATTCGCGATCCGATCCCGATTCCCCATCTTCACTCGCCCCGGGACAGGGGAGGTGATGCGCACCGCGCACTTCATGGTATCCAACGCCTGTCCGTACCGATGTAACTTCTGCTCCGAGTCGTCGCAACTTGGCACCGGGCTCAAGCGGTTCAAGGACGATGCGATAGGTGCGGCGGCGGAGCGGGTCTGTGAATACGTCAGCTATGGCGCCGAGTCGCTCTTCTTCGACGACTCCGTCTTCTGGAGCGGCCGGTACCGGGACATCGAGAATTTCTGCGAAGAGCTCAGCCGGATCCGCCGGGACGAGATCGGTTCACTCGAACCGCGTTACCGCAGATTCGTTCGCGAGGAAGACGATGTCCAGCGGCTGCGCGACCTCCAGTGGGGTGCTCAGCTGACCGTCGACACCCTCGTCGCGCTGCATTCGGCTGAAGAGTCGTCAAAAATCCTGCGAAAGATGAAGGATGCCGGATGCAGCTACATCTACATCGGCATCGAGAGCATGTCGACGCAAGTCATGAACAACATTCACAAGAATATCCGCCGGGACGAACGGAAGCCCTGGGGGGAAAAGGTCAGGGAAGCTGCGGCCCTCGTCAAGGCGCAGGACCTGCAGCTGGGAACTTCCGTTCTTTTCGGCCTCGACGGTGAGACGCGGGACAGTATCGACGAGACCATCCATGAAGTGGGCCGTCTCATCGACGACAAGCTGATCGATCTGGCCAGCCCGAACATACTCACCTATCACCCCGCGACACCGGTCACGCGCCAGCACGGCATGCAGGACCAACTCGACTACCACTCCCCGCGCATCGACAACCGAAAGCCCTATATCTACTTCGAGGAAGCTTTCCCCGGTGTCGTCTCCGTCCTCCTCACCGAGGACGACATCTGGCACATTCACAGGGAGACCGAGAAACGCTGGGGCGGGGCCCGCAATGATGCTGCCGCAGTTCCTGTCCAGGAAGAGCAGTCCGACAGTCCCCGGCATGTCCACGCCGGACCATGACGACATCTGAAGGCGCCCAGAGGCTCTGGCCACGGCTGTAAGGGCTGAGCCGCCGGACGGCCTACGGGACTTGCCCACCCGGAGCCCCGTGACGACTCGATCGCTGCTGTAGGACAACGCCGGCGAGGTCGTCCGCGGGATCGATGTGAGTCGAGGGACGCGACCCGGGCCGTCCCCGCCGGGTGCGGGGGGAGTGACCTCTCCCGGCCCGTCCTCCGCCCCGCGCCGTCGGGCCGCTGCACTGCCGCCCGCCCCGCCGGACGGTCCGCCCGTTTCGGGCGCCCCCGCCGTCGCCTCGGCCGCCGCGCGCCGTCCGCTCGGGGTTGTTCCCGGGCCGTCCTCCGCGAACCCACCTGTCCGGGCGTGGGTCACGGGGGAGCGGGCCGGGCACCGCAAGGGCTCCGAGGCGGAGGACGTGTTCGGCAAACGCCCCCGGACCTGGCGCAACCACGTCTGGGAGGGAGATCACGTCCAGGCCCCGCTGCGCGTGCACGCGGACGGTCAGCTGGTGCGGCCGTACGTCACGTGGTTCATCGACTGTGCGACCAAAGCAATCACCGGGGTGGCGGTGACGCCGGGCTGTCCTTCACGTGCCTCGATCCTGGCGGCGCTGCGCTCCGCGGTGCTGCGCACCGGGCCGTACGGACCGATCGGGGGCCGGCCGGAGAGCGTGCGGATCGACCGCGGCAAGGACTTCCTCTCCCGCACCGTCACCGCGGCCTTCGGCGCGTTCGGAACGACCGTGGACGACCTGCCGGCCTACAGCCCCCGTCCGAAGGGCGGCATCGAGAACCTGAACCGCAGCGCGATACGGATGCTGTTCGCTGCCTTGCCCGGTTACCGCACCGAGCAGCCCGGCCGCCGCCCCGACCGGCTGCCCACGGCCCCGGCCCGGTCCTTCGAGGACTTCACCGCTGAGGTACTGGCCTGGGTCACCTGGTGGAACACCGAGCACCACCCGGACGGCCTGAACGGCCACACCCCGCTTCAGGCCTGGCCGCACGACCCGACACCGATCATCACCGACATTCCGCCTACGGACCTGTGGTCGTTCACGCTCGAGGACGACGGCCGCACCCGCGTCATCACCAGCCACGGGGTCCGCTTCAAGAACCGCGACTACCTCGCCGCCTGGATGGCCGGGCAGGCCAGCCGCGCGGTCAGGGACCGGGTCATGCCCCACCACACCCACGAGACCGAAATCTGCGACCCCGCCGGCCGCCGCCTGGGCACCGCCCACCTCGCCGACCAGGCCACCCCCGAGTAACTCACCGCGCTGCGCCGCGCCCGCACCCGGCGCACCCGGCGCGCACGGCGCCTGCGGGCCGAAGCGAGGGCCGCCGAGCAGCTGCGCCAGGAACGCTTCGCCCCCGCCACCACCCCCACCGCGCCACACCGCCTCGACACCGCTACCGCCACCGAGGTGACCCGGGAGCTGTCCCGCCACCACGAGAGCGGCCTCGCCTCGCCGGCCCTGCCGGAGCTGATTCCACCCGCTCCGCCACCGGTCCACTGGGTCACCCCCGCCGCCGTGGGAACCGCCGCCCGGCCCGCCCCGTCAACCGACCGCGAGGACACCCTGTGACCCTCGCCTGCCGCCCGCATCCACCGACCGGTACATCGCCCTGCCCGAGGCCCGTGTCGTGGCCACCCGTGCGCTGCTCGCCGTGCGCGATAACCTCGCCGACACCATCGCCGCCCGCGCCATGATGTGCATCCACGGCGGCGCCGGCTTCGGCAAGACCGTCGCGGTGACCAGTTGCCTGCGCGAACTCGAACCCGGCGAGGACATCCACCGCATCACCTTCCACACCCGCCCCACCACCCGGGCCGCCGTGCGCCACGAACTGTTCATCAGCCTCGGACTTCCGGGCTCTCCGCCCACCCCCGCACCCTCGTCCTGGACGAGGCCCAGTGGTTCTCCAGCGACCAGCTGGAGTACGTCCGCTTCGTGGGCGGAGAAGGCTGCCACCAGGCCCTGCGCAAGGAACCAGCGCTCCCCTCCAGGATCTTCATCTGGCAGCGCCTCGCCCGCCTGACTCCGGAGGAGGTCCTGGACGTGATCCCGCTCTACCACCCCGTCCGGGCCGACGCGGACCCGGACGACATCTCCTTCGCCGACCAGCGCGCCGCCCACGGCAACTTCCGCGCCTGGGCCCAGCTGACGGCACACGCCGTACCGCCCTGGCCCGCACGGAACGCCCCAGGATCGACCGGGACCTCCTGTGCTGGGCCTTCAGCCGCCTCGGATGACCCGTGTCCCGAAGGGACACACCATCCAGGCCGGCCCCCGGCCTGCCACCGAGGGATCCACCCCCGCCCGTTTCGGGCCGCCGATCGGAAGGAGAAGCCCTTGCAGGTCATCCGTGAGGGGATGCTGGCACACACCGTGCTGGTCCAGCGCCTGCTGGCGATCGACGAGGTCGGGCGCCTGTTCCCGCCTCACCGCAACACCGCGGCGGCGCTGGCCCGGGTGCCGGACAAGACCGTGGGGCGCTGGCTGTGGCAGGCCCGTGACGTCCCCGACGACCCGTCCCCCTGCACTCGCGCGGGGTGGTTCCTGAACGCTCCCGCCTGGGACGAGCCGGCCTGGGCCCGCATGGAGGCCCTGGTGACGGCTGACCACGGCCTGCGCTCCCGCCGGCAGCGGGGACCGCGCCCCACAGCGGACCTGAACGCACCGCTGTTCCGGGCCCGCCGCAGCCCCAGCGACGAACGAGGAGACCCCGGCCACAGTGCCGGGCCCGGAGTGGACCTGCTCGTGCCCGAAGCGGACGTGGTGGTGACCGAAGCACTCCACCGCACCGCCTCCGACCTCCGGCATATCGCCGCCGCCGGCGGAGTGATGTGCATGACCGGCGATGCGGGAGCCGGCAAGACCGTCGCCCTCCTACGCCCTCTCCCTCCTGCCCGCAGGACCCGCCGTACGCCGGATCCCGGTACCCGTGGGAGCGACAGTCGCCCACCTGCGCCACGCTGTCGCCGAGACGCTCGCCCTCACCGTGCGCTACGCCAATCGGCGAAGCGACACCGACCACAAGATCGCGGCGGCCCCTGCAGACACCGCACCTGCTGGTCCTCGACGACGCGCAGCGCCTGCCGCCGCCATGCCTGGAGTACCTGTGCCGCCTGGTCCAGGACCCCGATGCCCCAACCGCCCTGGTCCTGGCCGGAACAGCCGGCACCGAGGCCGTACGACGCGTTCCGGAACTGGCCTCCCGCGTCCTGGCCCGCTGTCCCATCCCCCCCGCTGACACAGGCCCAGGACCTGACCGTCCTCCCTGCGTTCCACCCCCTGTGGGCACGGATACCGCCACGCGAACTCGCGCGAACCGACGACCGGGGAGCCCAAGGGAACTTCCGCACCTACGCCCAGCTCACCGCGCACATCATCGACACGGTCCTGACCGACCCGCTCGCCTGCTCCGGCAGCGCCCTGCTCGCCAGGGCCTGGTACCGCCTCAAGGGAGCATGAGCAGGTCCGCCCGGAACCCCGTCCACCGACGGTTGGAGCAGCCTCTGGTGACACCTCCTGCGCACGCCGCCGGGGACATGCCGCACACCGGGCGCCTGGGCGCCGCTCATCCAGTCATCCAAGCGAGTGACTGAATCACTTCTTGATGGAAAAATTCCATAGAAGATTGATAAGATACCTTGCATGACGCTCAGCACGCTGGAAACCCTGCGACTCACCGTAGCCGCACTGCGACAGCGCACCGCAGAAAGCCAACGGGAACTAGCAACCGCGCTCGGGCTGACCCAGGACAAGGTGTCCCGCCGTCAGTCCGGGGCGCAGCCGTGGTCGCTGGACGAGGTCGACGCCCTGGCCCGGCACTGGGGGATGGGCCCGCTGGACCTGCTCGCCGGCCCCACCCACGCCGCCCTCTCCCTGGCCTGGCCGCCCGGTACCGCCGCGCCCGCCGCGCCCGCCTCGCAGCCGCCCGCGGTGCCGGTCCCGTCGGCCTTCGCCGCCCCGGTGCCCACCGTCCTCCCGGCACCGGCACCCGAGCAGCCCCCGGCCGCGCCCGCCCCGGCTGCCCAGGCCGACGAGGCGGTCCCGGTCCCGCCCGCCGCGGCATCGGATCCGGCCGCCGGGGCCGCGCCCGTCCCGGCGACGCCAGCAGCCTTGGCGGACCCCGCCATGGCCGGGACCGGTGTCACCTACGACGCCCACGCTGACCGCGCTCCCGACGGTCACCCGGAGACCTACCCGCCCGCGCCGTGCGTGCGCTGCGGACGCCCGGTCCGGTTCCGAATCGGCGGCCGGCCGAGCCACCTGGGCGGCTGGTGCGTCCCCGCCGCTGCCGATGCACCGGCGACCGCGCCCGTCCAGGCCGCAGCCGACCAGGCCACGGCCGCTTCCGCCGTTGTGCCCGCCGCGCCGCCGGCTACCGTCCCCGCCCCGGTGCCGGGCACCGCCCCAGCCGCCGAGAGCGTCCTCGGCGACCAGGCCCCCGCGGTCGGAGCCGCCGCCGTCGTCGACCAGGCCCCCGCCATCCCCGCCGCTGCGCCCGCTCCCGCTGCGCCTCACCGGGCCGGCCCGGCGCCGTCGACGCCATCGGCGCGGTTCCGTGCCGAGTACGCGGGCACTGGCCGGCCTTTGGCCTTCTACCTCGACATGATCACGTCGGCGGTCGAGGAGGCGCTGGAGGAGCACGGCGGCGATACCGAGGCCGCTACCGCCGCGCTGGAGAAGAAGGCCATTCCGAACGGAATGGACCTCTTCGACAAGACCCGCGTGGGCGCGGTGTACGAGCACACCGTTTACCCTGAGCGCCTGGAATTCCTGAGCAAGAAGTCCCGGAACGGCGCCGACGATATCTGGGAGGGCCGCCACAAGTGGGAGAACGCCCCGCTGATGGCTGCTCTGAAGGCCGGCACCCTCGCCGAGATCGCGGTGGATGTCCTGGACACCAACGCCGCCTACTGCTCCGCGCTGAAGACGCACCTGCCGATCGGCGCTCTGCAGCACCGCCCGGACGGCGGCTGGGACCCCAAGCGCGCCGGCATCTACCTCCTGCCCAAGCGCCCGGCCTGGGACCACCCGCACCTGCCCGACCCGATCGGCAACCGCCACGAGGCCGGGCCGGTGCTCCTGGACGAGGCCACCGTGCGCCTGCTGATCCGCTGCCACAAACTCGGCCTGACCGAGGCCCCGCACATCACCGAGGCCTGGACCAGCGGCGCCACCGAAGGAATGCTGGAAAAGTTCCGACGCGTCCTCACCCAGGCCCGCGAAAACGCCATCCACGACGGCGACACCGTCACCGAGAAATACGTCAAGGCCATCTACGCCAAATTCGCCTCGACCATCGGCGAATCCGCCTTCAACCGAGACCTCCGCCGCCCCGACTGGATGCACATCATCCGCTCCCAGGCCTTCGCCAACCTCTGGTACAAGTCCCAGCGCGCCCACAAAGCCGGACTGACGATTGTCGCGCTGCGCGGCACCGACGAACTCCACATCACCGGAGGGGAATGGCGCAAAGCCTCGGGCGGTGTTTTCGAGGAAGGCCGCCTGACCACCCAGATGAAACTCAAGGACCAGTACACCCTGCCCCGCACCAGCACCCGGAGCGCCTGAACAATGTCGACCGACGGATGGAAAAACTTCGGCCGCTACGGCGCCAACCGCGACCCCGGAAACGTCCACGGGAAAATCGCCCTCGCCCGCGCCCTGGAAGACACCGTGGAACGCATGATCATCGCGGGCGGGATCAAGTCCCCGCCGAGCACCCGCCGCGGCCTGACCGCCCGCATGCGCTACCTGATGAGCCACCAGGGCGGCCCCGAGGCCCTCTCCGACGCGCTCGCCGACGCCGGCAGCAGCGCCGTCCCCAAGACCATCCGCGCCTGGACCAAAGGCACCCAGCACCCCCTCCCCGTCAATGAAGAAGCGATCGACACCGCCTACTGGACACTGCGCGCCCGCAACATCCTGAACAACCCCCAGATCTTCAAGGACCACCTCAACCGCGACGGCCGCGGCACCAAGGTGGAGATCCACCCCATCAACCAGCAGGTGGTCGACGAGAAGCGCCGCCGCGACAACCTGCGCACCCGCACCATCCAGGTCCGCTACGTCTGGGACGACGCCGTCGACGCCCTCGCCACCGCCGACGCCGCCAAACTCGCGGAAATCTGGGACGACATCATCGCCGACCTCGACTCCGACTGGGGCGCCTACACCTACGTCTCCCACATCGGCCTCGGCGCCTGACACCAAGGCCCCCAGGGTTCCCTGGACTCCAGGAACCCAGGCGGCCGGGCCCGGCGCACCCGCACCCGCACCCGCACCCGCACCCGCGGCCACCGTCCGCCAGGACGGCGGCCGTCGTTGGACTGGCGCGCCGACCTCCACCCCACCACCGCACGCCCCCGCACGCCCACCCCACCCGGCACCCCCGACCGCCTCCTCTACCTGCTGGGCCGCCTCGCCACTACCGCCCCGGCCCAGCACGCCGACGAACAGAACGACCGCGAAGGCCAGGACGCGCGGTCCCCGTGGGGGCGCCGGGGCTGGACCCTTGGCGACGGCAGGAGCGACTGACCGGAGGGCCGGAGACATGGCCGGTGACGAGGAAGAACTGCGCGCGAAGCTCGCAGAGCGGAACTTCGACATCGTGAGAGGCCCGATAGGCGAGGACGAACCGGAGCGCGAGAAGGAGGCCCAGGAAAGGGAGGCCCAGGAGGCCGAGGACCGCGCGCGGTTCCAGATCATGAACGCGGTGAACCCCGGGGACTCGTTGGACTTCCAGGTCAGTACGGGAGACATGACCGAGGAAGAAGCGGAGCGGGAACAGGCCGCGGATGCCAAGGAGGCGGCCGATTCCGATGAGCCCCTCGGCACCCGTCCCAGGTGGGAAGGATCCGTACAACCCGGATGCGAAGGACGCCTAGCCCGAGACCAGTCGGAGACCCGTTCGCCAGGACCGAAGCCGAGGAAGCACCCGCGTACGGGCCAGGTGGTCGGCCAGCCCCGTCAGTCGGAACCGTACGCACCGCGCCTCACCATCCTCGGGGACCGCTGCTCATAACCACCCGAAGGTGTACTGACAACGGGTAGGACGCCGACCACCCCGGCGCTCCTCCCGCCGGACCATCGGCCCCCGCCCCGCCCCGCTTTGCCGGCAACCAGGAGACCGTCGACGCCTCGCCTCCTGGCTGCAGACGGACGGCCAGGAGCGGCCGGTGACGTCTCGGCCGGCCTCGTGATGAACGACGGGTGTGTCGCAGTGGTGGTGCGTCACCTGTTTTCAGTGGCTGGTGTTCTGGTTGGTGCTGGTCAAGGCGTGAAGCTCCTGAAAGATGGTGGCGTGTTGGCGTTGAAACGCGCTGTCGTTGTCCGGTGAAGCTCTGCTGCCACCTGCTACGAAGGCTGGCGCGGCCGGTGGTGGGCTGGCTGCTGCCGGCCCCACCATGGCCTGTGGGTTCAGTGGGCCAGATCATGCCGATCCTCAGCGATTTCGGAGCGGACGAGTTCGAGGAGGCGGCCCGTCCAGTTACGCCCTGTCCGGTCGTGCTGGCTCCAGTAGCGGGAGTGCATGTCGGTGTAGAGGATCGTGGCATCTCCTGTTTCCACCAACACGTTTGCCAGGTTCGGATGCTGGGTGAACTTCGCGCGCAGCAGCCGGGCCATCACCGCAGCGCGGGCCTGTTCCCAGCCGGAGCGAGGGGGAACGTCCTTGGCGGCCTGTTGTGCGTCGTAGGAGGTTTTTGCGGCGCGGATCGTCTCCCGGCGCTGGTCATCCGTGGTGGACAGGGCCCAGTAGGCGTGGCTGACGGTCGGGTACGCCACACCGTCGATCTCGATCGGTGCCGGGTATTCGTTGCGCAGGACCAGGACGCCTGGATCGGCCGGCCAGTCGTTGGGATAGTCGACCTGGCCCAGTTCGATGGCAGGCGCGTGCGCCACGTCCGCTCCGTCCACGGGGCGGCGTGCGGCGGCTCGGGTGCGTGCCTGGTCTCGCTCGGCGAAGTACTCCAACGCATGCTGGTACATCTCGTCGGTGACGACCGGCCCGCCACCGAGCAGGCGGGCCCCGGGGCCAGCGGCGAGGACCTTCAGCGGCCAGTCTTTGGAGTCCATGTCGCCCAGCGCGTAGCGGCGCAGGTGCTCGGGGATGGCCAGGTACGCCTCCCGCAGCACCGCGCGCTGCTCCTCGCTCGGCTCGGCGCGGAATACGGTGACGGTGGCCAGACAGCGGCCGGTGGAGTCAGGCCGGCCATTGAGACGGTCGATCTCGTCGCCGACCTCACCCAGCAACTCCTCCGGCGTCGTCCACGACTGGACCTCCGCGAACTTCCACGCGGCCACATGGTGGGCCGATGCCCGTGCACCGTCCTCGAACGTCGTCGCGACCCATCCGCTGCGCAGCTTCTCGGCGAACTCCTCGACCGTGACCAGGCCCCAGCAGTCGATGAGCCCGTCGGCGTAGATGAGTAGATCGGTGAGGAAGTAGTTGCCGCCGTTACGGATGAACACGTGCCGCCACGTATCAAGGATGCGTTCGCCGTCCGCGTGCCTGAAAGTGCGTCGAGATCCTGACCTGCCCGCCAGCGTAGAGGCCGCAGTTCGCGCTCCTCCTGCGGGCCCGGCCACTGATCGGTGATGCCGCCTTGCTGTTGAACGGCTGTTGTCGCCCGGATCGTGTATGCCGTAACCGGGCGTCGCCGCTGTTCCGTCGTTTGTGTGGTGCTGGTCGGCGTGTCGGGATGGGTTCTGCATCCACGGGACAGTTCGCCTTCGTCAGGCGACGGCGTTCTTTCAGCGGACCGGAGGTGGCCGTGAAGCCGAAACAGCACGGTGCGCCCCTGTCGCTCGAATCGCACCAGCTCCGGCCAGCCACCGCAGCAGGGCGTGAGGCATCGGTGGCCCGGTTGATGGACCTCCCGCCCCCGCCCCGGCTGTCCGTGCCGGAGTCGGCTGCGCTGGCGTCCGGGTCGCCGTTCTGGTGGTGCTGCGTCCGGGCCCTGGGTCTTGGGGGTGGCGGTGGGGTCTGTTCGTCGCCCGTCCCGCCGGTCTGCCGACGGCTCAGTGCTGTGCCGGGGCCCGCTCGATGCCGTCGGGTTTATGGGGGTTTTCCATGGGGGTGGTGATGGGCTTTTTGCATGGGGCTTTCGGGGGTGGGGTTTGTGGTTGCACCGGAATTCCGCGCCATATCGTCAGCGGGCTCGTTTTGGTGGCGTGCTGAAGGGGTGTGGGGCGGATTCCTGGGTCTACACAGGGCCTCGGTTGATGCACTCTCCGGGTGCAGCCGGGGCGGGGTAGCGGGTGCGACGGGATTTGCTGGCAGCGGCATTCTGATACGGAGTCACAGGCATTCTTCGGGGTGTGCGGGGGTCCTATCGGGGCAGACAGGTCCAGACCACTAAGTGTGGTTTGGACCTGTTACGGGGAGTGGTGGACGGGGAGAGCGGGTCTTGCATCGCCGGGGGTTCAGTGACACTATGCAGGATGGTCGGGGTGTGGGCCGTGGCCATCGTGGGGCGGGTGGGCGGCGTCGAAGGCAAGGGCCCCACCCCCTCCTCCCAGTCAGCCAGGCGCACGGAGTGCGCTAAAATCCCAACTGACCAGCAGAAATACGGCCCAGGCCGGGTCTGGACGGGGTGTCATGGGCCCGCCGGTGCGGAGCGCCGGCACCCCGAAGCGAGCAGCACTGAACCACGGGCCCCGACCCCGACGAACCAGCGGCGCGCCGCGCCGCCATCACTTTCCGCTACTGTGCCCCGGAGGGGCGCCGCAACGCTCCGTCACGCTAGTGACGGCGCGTCATG
>NZ_JBSHBN010000047.1:0-56742 GCF_053612025.1 Kitasatospora sp. NPDC054768 | reverse complement strand
GAACACGCCCCCGCCCACTTCCCGCGCAGGGGACGCCCCCCCCACCCGCCGGAGGAACCGCCGGGGCGCACGCCCGTCCGCCCCTGGCGCGGCTAGGGGCCGACGGAAACCCCGGTGGCACCTACCTGGCGGCGGTGACGGGCTTGCGGGCCCGGGTCAGCAGGGAGACGCCCGGCAGGCCCTGGACGGGCAGGTAGCGCTCGGCGGCGATCACCGTGCTGAGCGCGGTGTTGATGAAGGCCGGAACGTCGTCCAGGTCGCTGCCGGTGCTCTTCTTCCGGCGCCAGGCGGCGGCCGGGCGGAGCAGGACGTTCCAGCTGTCCAGGGTCTCCATGGTGAAGCCGCTGCCGACGATCACCTCGCGCAGGGTGTCGCGGGTGTAGCGGCGGACGTGGCCGACCGCGACGTCGTGCGCCGACCAGAGCCTCATGTCGCTCGGCACCGCGATGAGTGCCACCCCGCCGGGGCGCAGCACCCGGTGGATCTCGGCCATCGCCGCGTCGTCCTCCTCGATGTGCTCCAGCACGTCGAAGGCGACCACCAGGTCGATCGCGCCGTCGGCGACCGGGAGCCTGCGGGCGTCGGCCCGCATCACGGTGAGCCCGCGGTCGCGGGCCACCTGGGCGCCCTCCTCCCCGTACTCGATCGCGATCGGCTTCCACCCGTTCGCCCTCAGCACCCGGGTGTTGCCACCGCCCGCGGCCCCGATGTCCAGCGCGGTGCCGGCCTTGCTGAACTTGGCGAGCTCCCGGCCCAGCAGTATCCGCCGCTCCTTGTACCACCAGTGCCGGTCCTCGAGCTCGGCGAGCTTGCGTACCTCATGACCTTCCACGGACCCTCCCGGACTTCTTCGTCTCCCTGGCCGCCGCGGAACGCGTCGTCCGGCCGAGCGAAAACATGAGAATTTCGTGAGGTCACTTTACGGGTACGGCGTCCTCGCGGATCCGGGCAGCCCGGTCGGCCGGAGCGTGGTGTCGGCCGGGTGCCGGCGGGCGGCCCGCAGCCCTCGACGAGGCGGCCGGTTCGGAGCAACCATCAAAGAACTGAAGGATTTTGACGAATCGTCGGAAAGATTTGTCGACGGGGTGGCCGCAGGGATGCCGGGCGGACGTCCGTTGCCGTCCGCGCCGGCCTCAGTCCTGCCGTCGGATCCGTCGCTCCACGTTCCCCCGGGCCGCCCGGGACGCCGTTCCGGCCGCCGCCGCGAGGAACACGAAGTTGTACCCGATCTGCAGCACCACCACGAGGCGCGCCGTCTGCCCGGCCGGGGTGATGTCCCCGTACCCGACCGTCGCCATCGTCACCACGGTGAAGTACAGCGCGTCCAGCCGGGTCTCCAGCCCGGCGAACTCCGGCTTGTTTGCGCCCAGCACGTAGTACGTCCCCGCGAAGATGGTCATCGCCAGGAAGATGAGGAAGGCCAGCCAGACCACCGGCCGCTTGGCCGTCCCCCGCATCACCCCGACGATCTTGGCCAGCATCAGCCAGGTCAGCCCGACCAGCGCGCCCGCGAACACCAGCCAGCTCAGCAGCGGCCGGCGCTCGCCGAGCCACTCCAGGGGCAGCGTGAAGTACCCGACCATCAGCAGCGTCGACGCGATCAGCAGCCAGAGCCAGGCCCGCAGGTCGGCAGGGGGCGGAGAGTTCTCGGACATCCCGCCCAGCCTCCCCGGGCCCGGGCCCGTCCGCTCGCCCGCCTGGTCCGATCGGGCGAGCCCCCGCGCCGTCGCCGTACGGGCCGCCGCAGCTGCGGCCCCTCCGTTTCGGCGGTATCTCGGCGGTCACCCGGTCGGTGACGGCCGCCTTGATCCTGGGGTCCTCGGCCAGCGGGGCCATCGTCGCGAGGTAGCGGTCGGTGTCGCTGATCCCGGACCGTGCCCAGAGCGCGAGGGCGGCGAGCGGGGTGAGCGCGCAGGCCGGCACGATCAGGAGGGCGGCGAGGAAGGAGCGGACCCGGTGCCGGGGCGGTGGGCGTTCCGCCGGGCGCAAGGTCGGCCCGGCGGCCACCTGTTCGGCGAGCCGTGCCTCCTGGGCCTCGACGGCGCTCAGCCGGGCCCGCAGCTCGGCCAGTTCGTCGCCGGGCCCGCCCTCGGGCCCGGCGCCGGGTTCGCCGGTCGGCATGCCGGGCTCCGTTCCTCCGATGGGTGCACACCAGGAGACAACGGATCAGATCGGACGGCCAGTCGGGAGGGGCGGTGGCCGGAGCGGGCCCGGAACGGCTCAGGCCGGCCCCGGAACGCGGAAAGCCCCTGGTGGTTCACCAGGGGCTTTCCGGAGGAAGGGGTGGACTCAGGCGGTCGTCTCGGGCCGCTTGGTCTCGGTGGCCTTGGTCACGTTGGTCGGCGTGACGGCCGGGCGGTCGGCGCTCTGCTGGGGAGCGGTGGCGCCCTGCTGGGGAGCGGCGGTGCTCTGCGCGGTGCCGGCCGCGGCGTCCGCCGGGGTGTCGTCCTCGCGCATGGCCTTCGTCTCGGCCTTCAGGATGCGCATGGACTTGCCCAGGCCACGGGCCATCTCGGGCAGCTTCTTCGATCCGAACAGCAGGATTACGACCGCCAGCACCACGAGAATGTGCCAGGGCTCAAGACCGTTCCGCAGCATCCCTGGCCACCGGTCCCTTCTTGTCAGGAGTCATGGCGGGCGCTAGCGCCCGTGCTGGCCAGTATGCCTGTACCTGACGGCGAACGGATACACCAGCCGGGAAACGCTGGCCAAAAACCAGGTGCCGTTCGAGCGGATCGCGAGCGCGGCGGCACCGGCCCGGCCGGACGCGGGTGCCGAAGCTCACACCCGGCCGACCGCGTCGGGGCGTTCAGTGGACGAACGGCACCATGCGCTTCGTCACCCGGCGGTACTGCGCGTACTCGCTCCCGAAGGCGTCCAGCAGCAGCCGCTCCTCGGCGGAGATCCGCCAGCCGTACGCGGCGAACAGCAGGGCCGCGACCACCAGGGCGGCCGCCCAGCTGCCGGTGCCGACCGCGTAGCCGACCCAGACCAGCAGGCTGCCGGTGTAGCCGGGGTGCCGGATCAGCCGGTACGGGCCGGTGCGGACCAGGCGCTGGGTGTCCACGGTGCGCAGGGTGCGGGTGTAGTAGCGGCCCAGGGTGCGCATGCCCCAGGCCCGCAGCGCCAGCCCGGCGACCACCAGGGCCACCCCGAACCAGGCGGCCCAGGAGGGCAGTTCGCCGATCCCGGCGCGGTCGAACAGCACCACGACCAGGACCGACAGGACGTAGCAGCCGAGCAGCAGCCGGGTGGACCCGCGGTCGCGGCGGTCGGCGTGCCAGGTGCCGGCGGCGGCGTCCTCGCGCCGGCGCAGCGGCAGCTCGTAGGCGACCCAGCAGAGGACGCCGAGGAGGGAGAGGAGGGCGGGCAGGGACATGAGGGGCTCCCGGCGGTCGGATCCGAGGTGTGCTTCCACGGTCCTCCCGGCGGGCGGCCGGCACACGCACCCGGGGGTGGACCCGGCGCGGTCCACCCCCGGGTGGAGGCGCGGCGTGGGGGCTCGCGGGCGCTCGGCGCGACCGCTGTGCGGGGGCGGGACGGCGGCTCCCGGGACGGCGGAGAGCCCCCGCCCGGGATGGGCGGGGGCTCTCGATGACTCGCGTGGATCGGGCCGGACGGGTCGGACGGGTCAGACGGCGGCGGGCTCCGGAGCGGGCTCCGGGGCGGTGGCGGGGGCGGCGGCCGGGAGGTGCCGCATCAGGCGGTAGGCCAGGACGGCGGCGCCCAGGGCGAAGACCAGGCCGACCACGGCCGCGACGTGCAGGCCGTCGGTGAAGGCGGTGCGGGTGGTCTCCAGCAGGTCGGCGCCGAGTCGGCCGGGCAGGTGGGCGGCGACGGTGACCGCTCCGCCGAGGGTGTCCTGGGCGGTCCGGGCGGCCTCGCCGTCGACCCCGGCCGGGAGGGCGCCGTCCAGCCGATGCCGGTAGACCGCGGCGCCGGCCGCGCCGAGCAGGGCGATGCCGAGCGAGCTGCCGAGCTCGACGGCGGTCTCGGAGGTGGCGGAGGCGGCGCCGGCCTGCTCGACCGGGGCGGCGGAGACGACCATCTCGGCGGTCATCGTCATGGTGCCGACCGTCCCGGCGGCCAGCACGCCGGCCGCGGTGAGGATGAGCGCCAGCGGGGAGTGCGGGCCGACCAGGGTCATCATCGCGAAGCCCGCCGAGCCGACCAGGAAGCCGCCGCCCATCAGCACCGCCGGGCGGACCTTCCCGGCCAGCGCCGAGCTTGTCCCGACCGCGGCGCCGACGCCCACGCTCGGCACCAGCGACCAGAGCGAGGCGGTCAGCGGGCTCATGCCCTTGACCAGCTGGAGGTACTGCGAAGTGAAGAGGGAGAAGCCCATCATCGCGAACATCGCGATGCTGTTGACGCTGATCGCGCCGCTGAAGGTGCGGATCCGGAACAGGCTCAGGTCGAGCAGCGGGTTCGCGGCGGTGCGCTGGCGCCGCACGAAGGCACCGGCCAGCAGCAGTCCGGCGGGGACGGCCAGCCCGGGCAGCGGGCTCCAGCCCTCGACGGCGATCGTCTTGACGCCGTAGACCAGCGGCAGGATCGCGGTCAGCGAGAGCACGGCGCCGAGCAGGTCGAAGCGGCCGGTGCGGCCGGTGGAGCGGTACTCGGGGAGCAGGACGGGCGCGGCCAGCAGCACCAGGGCCATCACCGGGACGGCGAGCAGGAAGGCCGAGCCCCACCAGAAGTGCTCCAGCAGGAGCCCGCCGGCGACCGGGCCGAGGGTGGCCCCGGCGGTCAGGATGCCGCCCCAGGCGCCGAGCGCGATCTGCCGCTGCTTGGGGTCGTGGAACATGTTGCGGATCAGCGCGAGGGTCGAGGGCATCACGGTGGCCCCGGCGGCGCCGAGCAGCGCACGCGCCGCGATCAGCTGGTTGGCGTCGTGCGACCAGGCGGCCAGCAGCGAGGCGCCCGCGAAGCCGGCGGCGCCGATCATCAGCAGTCGGCGGCGGCCGATCCGGTCGCCCAGCGCGCCCATCGTGATGAGCAGTCCGGCCAGCAGGAACGAGTACATGTCCATGATCCACAGCTGCTGGGTGCCGCTCGGCGCCAGCGTGGTGGAGATGTACGGGACGGCGAAGAAGAGCACGCCCATGTCCATGGTGAGGACGAGGGTCGGGAGTAGGAGGACGGCCAGGCCGATCCATTCGCGACGGCCTGCGCGGCCGGTGGTTGCGGTCATGGGGAAGACCGTACGGATGACTCAGACGCTTGTCTAGTACGTATGTGCAAGTCGCTCGTGCAAGACGGACGATCGAGTGAGACGTACGATCGAGTGAGACGAATGTGCGAGACATTCGTCCATGGCTTCCGTAGGATCGGGGCATGGGAAACCGCGAAGACCTGATGGGCGGCGCCAAGCGCTGCCTGTACGAGAAGGGCTACGGCCGCACCACCGCCCGCGACATCGCGACCGCCTCCGGCGTCAGCCTGGCCGCGATCGGCTATCACTTCGGCTCGAAGGAGGCGCTGCTCAACGCGGCGATGATCGAGGCGATCGGGGAGATGGGGGAGGCCCTGGGCGCGGTGGTGATCGCCGCCAACCAGGTGTCGGACGACCCGGAGGTGCGCTTCGCGGCCGTCTGGGACGGCCTGCGGGACGTCTTCGTCGAGCACCGCGGGCTCTGGGCGGCCCAGTTCGAGGCGCTCGCCCAGGCGGGGCACGCCCCCGACCTGGCGGACGCCTTCGCGGCGGCGCAGAAGGAGGGCCGGCTCGGACTGGCCGCGGTGTTCCAGGGGCTGCCCGAGGTGCCGGACACCGCGGAGGAGGTCGCCCGCGGATCCTTCTACCAGACGCTGCTGGCCGGCTACTGTGCCCAGTGGCTGGCCGCGCCCGAGCTCGCGCCCAGCGGGCAGGACTTCCTGCGGGGACTGCGGCTGGTCAGTGACAGCGTGTTCGCCCCCGTGGAGCACTGACCCGCTACTGAGCTCTCGCCCGCTGAGGAGTCCGCGCCCGCTGCGGAGCCCTCTCCCGCTACGCGGTGACGGCGGTCAGCAGCACCACCGAGTCGACGTGCGCCAGCAGCCCGTGCCGCTCCTGCGGGACGGGCTCCAGGTGGCCGGCCGACAGTTCCAGCCGCCGGCCGGCGATGGTCAGCGAGACCCGGCCGCGCAGCACCTGGACGCTGCCCGCGGCGGGCGGGTTGTGCTCGTCCAGCGTGGTGCCCGCGGTCAGCGCGATCACGGTCTGCCGCAGGATCCCGTCGTGCAGGACCAGGTGGGCGCTGCGCCCGTGCGGGCTCTCCGCCGCCCGGGCGGCGTGCTCCACGGCGAGCTGTTCGAGATCGGGCACCGCGCCTCCTCCTGGCTCCGGGCGCACTCCGTGAGCCCAGGGTCGCGGACGCCCGGGTACCCCGCACCCGGAGGTGCCGCGGCCGGGCGGTCCGAGGTGCAGGCTCCGCCGACTGCCCGCATCGTGGAGGCATGGCGACCAACGACAGAGTCATTTCCGGGTTCCAGGTCAACCGCCCGCTGCTCACCGGCGGCGTGGCGCTCACCGCGATCGGCACCCTGCTCAGCGCGACCGGGACGGTGGTGGTGTGCGCCGCGCTGATCGCGGCCGGCCGCAGCTGGGTGCGCGGTCTGGACACTCCGCCGACCGAGCTCGCCCAGCGGGCCCTGCGGGGGGCGAAGGTGGCGTCCAACGCGGGCTGGGAGGCCTGGCGCACCGAGCACAGCTCACCCAACTGAGACCGGCCGCCGGGCCGGCGAACAGCGGGGCGGGCCGCCGCGGAACGACGGCCCGCCGTGCCGTCGGACCCGAACGGCCCTACAGGCCCAGCGACTTGGCGATGATGCTGCGCATGACCTCGCTGGTGCCGCCGTAGATCCGGAACACCCGGTTGTCGGTGTAGAGCCGGGCGATCGGGTACTCCAGGATGTAGCCGTAACCGCCGTGCAGCTGGAGGCACTTGTCGATCACCGTGGAGGCCGACTCGGTGCAGAACAGCTTCGCCGCGGCCGCGTCCGCGACGGTCAGCCCGCCGTGCTGGTACAGCTCCAGTGCCCGGTCCACCATCGACTGCTGCGCCACCACCTGGGCCTCGCAGTCGGCCAGGGTGAACTTGGTGTTCTGGAACTCGGCCACCGCCTTGCCGAACACCTTGCGGTCCTTGACGTACTGGACCGCGAACCGCACCGCCGCAGCGGCCGCCGCGTACGCGCCGACGGCGATCGCCAGCCGCTCCTGCACCAGGTTGTGGGTCAGGTAGGAGAAGGCCCTGCCCTCCTCGCCGAGCAGGTTCTCCACCGGCACCCGGACGTCGCTGAACGCCAGCTCGGCGGTGTCCGAGGTGCGCAGGCCGATCTTCTGGAGCTTGCGGCCGACGGTGTAGCCCGCGGAGGCGGTGTCCACGCAGAGGATGGACAGCCCGGCCCGGCGGTTCTCCGGGTCGTACGGGGCGGTGCGGCAGATTACCAGGACGAGATCGGCCAGCACGCCGCCGGTGATGAAGGTCTTGGCGCCGTTCAGGACGTAGTGGGTGCCGTCCTCGGAGAGCCGCGCGGTGGTGGAGATGCCCGCGAGGTCGGAGCCGGCGCCCGGCTCGGTCATCGCGATCGCGGTCATGATGTCGCCGGAGACGAAACCGGGGAGCCAGCGCCGCTTCTGCTCCTCGTTCGCGTACTCCAGCAGGTACGGCAGCACCAGGCCGGTGTGCACGCCGGAGGAGCCGAAGCTCACGCCCGCCCGGGCGGTCTCCTCGGCGATCACCGCCTGGTACTTGAATCCGCTCTCGCCCGCGCCGCCGTACTCCTCCGGCACCTCGATGCCGTAGACGCCGAGCTCGCCGAGCTGCCGGTAGAAGTCGCGCGGCGGGTGACCGTCGGTCTCCCAGCTCTCGTAGACCGGGACGACCTCGTTGGCGATGAAGTCCCGGATGGTCTCCCGGAAGGCCTCGTGGTCCTCGTTGAACACGGTGCGGCGCACGGCGGCGCTCCCTTCGACGGCGCCGGCCGGGGCTGCCGGCCGGGGCGGAACCTGCCTGGTGGTGGCTCCACAAGTTAATCCGGGGTAGCTTCGGCTGTCCAGAGTCGGCCGGGCGCGGAAAGCCGGTGGGGAGCGCGGTCGGCGGGGGTGCGAAGTGAATCCTTGCTAGCCTTCCGTCGACGCCGGTCACGGTCCCGTTCCAGAGGTCGGCGCCGTGCCGGACCGGTGCCGGGCCAGTGCCGGACCAGTGCCCGGCCGAAGGGGAGGGAGGCTCGCCATGGTGGTCCGACGGCCGCCCGGGCGGCGCGCCCAGATCCTGGCCGTGGCCGCCGACCGCTTCCACCGCAGCGGCTACCACCAGGTCTCGATGACCGAGGTCGCCGCCGGCGTCGGCATCACCGCGCCCGCGCTCTACCGGCACTTCCGCGGCAAGCCCGAACTGCTGGACCGGGTCGTCCGGTTGGGCCTGGACGCACTCGCCGAAGGCCTGCGCCCGGCCCGCACCACCGCCGACCTCGGCGCCGCGCTGGCCGCCGTCGCGGTCGGCCACCGCCCGCTCGGCACCCTGGTGCAGCGCGACGCCCGGCTGCTGCCGCCGGCCCGGCGGGCGGCGCTGCGCCGTGAACTGCGCGCCGACGTCGCCCTGATGGTCGCGGTGCTGCGCGTGGAACGGCCGGAACTCGCCGCCGGGGACGCCGAGTTGCTGTGCTGGTCGGCGCTCTCGGCCTGCGCCGGGCTGTCCTACCAGTCGGCGGCGCCGCAGCCCCGACGGGCCGAGGCGCTGCTGCGCGGGATGGTCGCGGCCGTCCTGGCGGTCCCCCTGGGCGGTACGGCCACGGGGCCCTGCGCCGGGCCGGTGCCGGTGGCGCCGGAGCCCGCCTCCGGGGCGGCGCCGGAGCCCAGGTCGCGGGCGCGCCGGGAGGAGCTGCTCGCGGCGGCCGTCCGGCTGTTCCACCAGCGCGGCTTCGACAACGTCAGCACCGACCAACTCGGCGCCGCCGTCGGCATATCCGGTCCCAGTGTGTACCGGCACTTCGACAGCAAGGCCGAGCTGCTCGCCGCCTCGCTGGTGCGCAGCCGCGAGCGGCTCTGGCACGAGGTGGACGGCGCGATCTCGGCCGCCGCCGGGCCCGGGGCGGCGCTGGAGGCCGGGCTGGGCGCGTACGTCGGCTTCGCGCTGCGCAACGGGGACTACCTGGGCGCCATGCTGAGCGAGACGGAGCGGCTGGCCCCGCCCGACCGCCGGGCCGCGGTGGACTTCCGGCGGGACTTCCTGCGCACCTGGGTCGGCCTGCTGCGGCAGGTGCACCCCGGGCTCGACCCGGCGGCCGCCCGGATCCGGGTGCACGCGCTGTTCGCGCTGGTCAACGACGGGGTGCGGAACCGCCCGCACAGCACCAGGCCGGATCTCGGGGACTGCCTGCTGCGGCTCGGCCGGGCGGCGCTGGGGACGTCCGGGGGAGGGGCGCTCTAGCGGTTGCCCCCGGTGCCCCGGGAGTTCCCGCCGTTGCCCTGGGGGGCGCCGGTGTTCCCGCTGTTGTTCTGGGTGCCGCTGACGCTTCCGCCGTTGCCCGTCACCGCGAGGTTGTTGTTCTGGTTGCCCGCACCCGAACCGGTGGCCGTCTGCTGGGTGTTGACCACGTTTCCGTGGACGTCGCCGATGATGTTGCCGGAGCCCGCGTCGCTCACCACGCTGCCGGTGGAGTGGTCGGTCGAGCCGGCTCCGTTGTCGGCGTGCGCGGTGGCGGCGCCGACGCCGACGAGGAGGAACGCCCCGAGGGCGGCGGTGGCGGCGGCTGCGCGAATACGGGACACGCTGGTCTCCCTGGCGAGAAGTGCGGATCGTGGCGCCGTCCGGGGTGGCCGCTCCGGGGCGCCGTGGCCCGCGGGGCCGGGCGGCTCGCCGTACGTACGTCGCCGGTTCAGCATTCACCGGTGCGGTGGACGAACTCCACCGAACGGGTGGAAATTCCCCCGATGGGGGAGGACCGGTCAATTCGGAGTTGACGATATTCCGTCATTCCGTCAGGAGGGTGCCGAAGAAGAAAGAAATGGTCGCCAGATAGTCGCACTGGCACACTGGGGACCCATGTCTGATGGTGCCCCGCCCGAGCCCACCCCCGCCGAGGAGCTGCGCACGACCGAGGTCGATCTCGGCGGCCTGGTGAACGTCCTCGCCACCCACCTCTACTCCACCCCGCTGGTCGCCCTGCGCGAACTCGTCCAGAACGCGCACGACTCGCACACCCGCCGGCTCCTGGAGGACCCGGACGGCGACCACCGCCCGCTGATCCGGGTGCGCGCCGACGCCGCCCGGCGGACCGTCGCCATCGAGGACACCGGCGCCGGCCTCACCGAACCCGAGATCCACTCCTACCTGGCCACCGTCGGCACCGGCTACACCCGGATGCTGCGCGAACTGACCGGCAACCAGGAGCTGATCGGCGCCTTCGGCCTGGGCTTCCTCTCCGCCTTCTCGGTCGCCGACGAGGTCACCGTCACCACCACCTCCCACCGCGAACCGCACCTCGGCCACCGCTACCGCAGCCGCGGCGGCGAGCAGTACCGGGTCGAGCCGGTGCCCGCCCGGCCCCGCCCGGGCACGGTGGTCGAGCTGACCCTCAAGGCCGAGCACGCCCACCTCGCCGACGAGGACGTGCTGCGCGACGTGCTCACCCGCTACTGCGTGCTGCTGCCGGTCCCGGTCCACCTCGGGGACGACGAGCAGCCGGTCAACTCCGTCGAGGTGCCCTGGCGCCACCCCTCCGGCGGCGACCAGTACGCCGCCCGGATGCGCTTCGCCGCCGCCTTCGGCCGCCGCTTCGAGCCGCTCACCGCCTTCCCGGTCCACCCGGTCGAGGACGTCACCGACGCGGTCGGCCTGCTCTGGGTCCAGGACGGCGGCACCTACGGCAGCAGCGACAACCGCGACCTCGCCGTCTACCTGCGCGGCATGCTGCTCGCCGAGGACGCCCGCGACCTGCTGCCCCGCTGGGCCGGGTTCATCGGCGGCGTGGTCGAGTCCAACCGGCTCACCCCCACCGCCAGCCGCGAGGACCTCCAGCGCGACGAGCACTACCACGCGCTGCGCAAGGCCCTCACCGACGCCATCGTGGACGGCCTCTACGAGACCGCCCGGCTGCGGCCCGCCGCGTGGCGCCGCATCCTCGCCCGGCACGGCAACGACCTGCTCGGTGCCGCGCTCTGCGACGACCGGCTGTTCACCCTGCTCGCCGACGACGTCCCGGTGCCCACCTCGCAGGGCGACCTCACGGCCGGCGCGCTGCGCGCGGCGGGAGGCGGCGCGGTGCACGTCGCGCTCGGCAGCGGCGGCGGCTTCGAGGAGATGCTGTACCGGGCGATGCGGGTGCCGATCGCCCGCGGCGACCGCTACGCCGTCCTGCCGTTCCTGCGCCGCTACGCCCAGCTGCGCGGCTGCCGGGTGGTCGAGCTGGGCAGCGAGCAGGGCGACCGCGAGCTGTTCCGCGACCCGGAGCGCCCGCTGCCGGAGCACGAGTCGGCCTGGCTGGCCGGCGCCCTCGCCGACCCGGGCGAGCAGCTCGTCCCGGCCCGCTTCGACCCGCCCGGCCTGCCGCTGGTGCTGGTGCCGGACCGCGAGGCCGAGCTGAAGGCCCGGATCGAGGACGACCGGGCGGACGCCCGGATACCCTCGGCCGCCCTGCGGCTGGCCCGCGCCTTCACCGCCCGCACCGACGGCGAGGTCCGGGCCCGGCTCTACCTCAACCTCGCCAGCCCGGCGGTCCGGGACCTGCTGGCCGCCTACCGCGGCGGGCACACCGGCAGCGCGACCGCCGCCGGGCTGCTCCGCTCGATCAAGGTGATCATGGCCGCGGCCTCGTCCGGACCGTCCGAGGGCGACCTCACCGCCGCGCTGGCTGGCATCGGCACCGCGGTCTCCGCCCTGACCGCCGCCGTCCCGGCCGGTCTGCCGGAGGTCCCGGACAGCCCCGGGGCGCTCTCGGAGGAGCGGTGACGGACGGATTGTCAGTGGGGTGCGGTAGACACCTCATCAGCACGACGCAGGGGGAGCAGGCATGACCACCGACATCTGGGCCTGGGTGCGCGACACCCACCGGCAGCTGGCCGAGGCCGGCCACCACCGGCTGGCCGACGCCATCGTCGAGCTGCCCGAGCACGCCACCGAGGGGCGCAACGAGCAGCTCGACGCGCTCTACCCGGAGGCCGTGGCCGCCGCCCGGGCGCTCGGCCTGCCCTGGGTCGAGGTCTACCTGCGGCACTGGCGGATGCAGAACCTGCTGAACAAGCGCCAGCAGGGCGAGGCGGTGCTGCCCGAGGCGGTCGACCTGCTGGACTTCGCGCACCGGGAGGAGACGGCGAACTGCCCGCAGTCCGTCTGCGTGGTGCAGGACTTCGCGATCTGCCACGCCCGGGTCGACGGGCCGGGGTACGTGGCCGAGCGGCTCGCCGTGGTCGGCGAGACGCTGGACCGGATCGAGCCCGACCGGGCCTGCTACGACTGCCTGTCCCGCGAGTACTCCGACGCCCTGGAGGACGACGGCCGGGCGGCCGAGGCGCTGGACCACCTGGACTCCGCGGCCAACCGGATGCGGGCGGCCGGCCAGCCGGTCTCGCTCCGCTTCCACCAGGCCCGGGCCGGCACCCTGCACCTGCTGGGCCGGCACGAGGAGGTGCTGGAGCTGCTGGCGACGGCCGAGCGGGCCGAGCAGACGCAGGGGCGCCGGCTGGACGAGCGCGACCAGCGCTGGGGCGCCCTGCTGCGGGCCCGCGCGCTCGCCTCGCTCGGCCGCACCGAGGAGGCGCTCGCCCTGCTGCCCGAGCGGGCCGAGGCCGAACGGCACGCCGACCTGCGCACCGCCTGGACGCAGACGGTCGAGCTGCTGGTCGCGGCCGGGGCCCGGGAGAACGACGCCGAACTGGGCGCCGTCCTGGCCGGCTGGGTCGGCTACCTGGACGGCGTCGGCGCGCACCGCCCGTGCGTGGACCTGCTGCTGGCGGCGGGGCGGCTCGCGCTCGCCCGCGGTGCCCGTACGGTGGCGCTCACCCTCGCCGCGACCGGGGAGCGCAAGCTCACCCGGCTGCGGCGCACCGACGGCGTGTCGGAGCAGGTCGCGGCGCTGCGCGCGGCCGCCGAGGCACTGCCGGAGCCCGAGTTGCCCGTCCCGCCGGGCGAGCTGACGGCGCACCTGGCCGAGGTCCGGGTGCCCTACGAGACCGGCGCCGACCTGCTCTCCGTCGCCCTGGACCGGTACCGGGGTGAGCAGGCCGGCGCCACCGGACTGGCGGTGCTCCTGGCCACCGTGCTGGGCGGCCTCGGCCACGCCCGCGCCGCGGCCGACCTGCTGTGGCGGTACCTGGAGGACGACCCGGCCGACCGCGAGCTGACCGGCGCGCTCGGCGAGATGCTGATCGAGGCCCGGGACGCCGAGGGCATCCGCCGCCTCGCCGACCGGGTGGCCGTCTCCGCCCCGGCCGACGGGCACTGGATACGCGCCCGCTGGGCCGCCGCCGAGGGCCGCTGGGCCGAGGCGCTGGAGCAGTGCCGGGCGATCCTGGTGCTGGACGACGAGGTGATCAACACCCGTCGCCTCGCCGCCCACGCCGCCACCGAGCTGGGCGACCACGCCACCGCGCAGCGGATGTACCTGGAACTGCTGGAGCGCGCGGCGCCGGCCGCGGACACCGCCGAGGACTCCGCCGAGGAGGACGGCCACCGGGCGGTCCGGGAGCCGGACCTGTGGCACCTGATCACCGCGGCCACCGCCAACCGGGACTGGGCGGTGGTCCGTTCCACCGGCGCGCTGCTCGACATCGAGTTCGACGAGCCCGAGGGCCCGGTGGACGAGGAGTGGCAGCTGGTCACCGTCCGGGCCACCCGCACCAACGGCGCGACGTCCGACCTGCCCGCCCTGCGGACCGGCCCGGCCACCGCCCGCATCCTGCCCGTGCTCGGGGACGACCTGACGCTCAACCACGGCGACGTGGTGGTCTTCGCCCCGGCCCTGCTGGAGCGCCCGCCGGCCGAGGACGCGCCCGAGGAGGAGCGGCAGCGCTGGCGTCCGGTGTTCGAGCTGCTCACCCTGCTCGACCCGGCCGGGTACACCACCTACTGGATCGACGGCGGCTGGCCCGGCGACGAGCCGTGGTCGGCCCTGCGGGAGGAGCTGCACGGGGCGGGGTACGCGGTCTGGGTGTACAGCGGGGACCAGTACCGGATCACCGACCCGGCGGACGGCGGCGACACCCTGCCCGGTGTCTACGCGGCCCTCGGCGTCCCGCCGACCGCCTCGGCCGCCGAGGCCGACGCCCTGCTGCTGCGGCTGACCGACGGCTGGGCCCACCCGCTCGCCTGGGCGGAGCTGGCCAAGGCGGCCGGCACGGCCCCCGCCCGGCACGAGGAGATCGTCGAGCGCTACGGGCTCTGACCGTCCTCGACCGCGCGGCCCCGGCGGGCCGGCCCCTCCGGGCCCCCGCCGGGGCCGCGCGCGTTCCCGGCCGTGCCGCGCGCTCCGCCGTGTGCGGGCCGGCCCGGGAACCATTCCGCCTCCAGCCGAGTCTTTGTCAATGCTTTACTGTTTCATTGCCAAGACTCGACCTCCCGGAGTGCCCGCACCGTGACCAGCCTCGCCCTCGGCCCGTCCTGGCTCGATCCGACCACCCTGATCTCCACCTTCGGCCTGATCGGCATCCTGGCCATCGTCTTCGCCGAGTCCGGTCTGCTGATCGGCTTCTTCCTGCCGGGTGACTCGCTGCTGTTCACCACCGGCCTGCTGGTGGCCGGCGGCACCTACCTGCACCAGCCGCTCTGGCTGGTCTGCGCGCTGATCGTGGTCGCCGCGGTGGCCGGGGACCAGGTCGGCTACCTCTTCGGCCGCAAGGTCGGCCCGAGCCTCTTCCGCCGTCCCGACTCCCGGGTCTTCAAGCAGGAGAACGTCGAGAAGGCCGCCGCCTTCTTCGACCGGCACGGCCCCAAGGCGATCGTGCTGGCCCGCTTCGTGCCGATCGTGCGCACCTTCACCCCGATCGTCGCCGGGGTGAGCAGGATGAACTACCGCGGCTTCGTGGTGTTCAACCTGGTCGGTGGCGTGCTGTGGGGCGGCGGCGTCACCGTGCTCGGCTACTTCCTGGGGCAGATCCCGTTCGTCCGGGACAACATCGAGGCCATCCTGGTCGGCATCGTGCTGGTCTCGGTGATCCCGGTGGCGATCGAGCTGCTGCGGGCGCGCCGCTCCGGCGCGGCGTCCGCCACCCGCCACCGCGCCGGGTAGGCGTCCGCCGCTCCGGCCACGGGACGCCGCGTACATGTGCGTCCGGCTGTTCGATCAGGCAAGGTGTAACCCGAGATCGAGCGGTGGCCGGAGGCCGCCAGGGGTGGCAAGGAGCGGAAGTGCCTAAGCGGGGCCGACCGGGTACGGGCAAGCGGGCGAGGGGGGGCAGGGCGGTCCGACAGGCGCGGCAGGCACCCCCGAAGCCGGTGCACCCGGCCGACGCCCCGCCCACCGAGGGCCTGCTCGGCTACCCCGCCCCGCCGGTCGAGCCCACCATCGTCGTCCCGCTCGCCCCGCCCGTCCCGGAGACCAAGGGCCTGCTGGCCCCCGAGCCCGAGCCCGAGCCGGTACCCGAGTCGGTACCCGGGCCGGCGGTCCGCGCCGCGACCGGACGGGCCGAGGCCGAGCGCCCGGCCCGTCGCCGTTCGGTCGCCGAGGACACCCTCACCCCCGAGGAGTGGCGGGCGGCCGGCTACACCCCGCCCACCGGCATCCCGGTCCCGGACCTCACCGCCGGCGCCCCCGGCGAGGCGCCCTGGCCGGACCGGATGCGCACCCTGCTGCGCACCCCGATGTCCGAGCGGCCCGCCTTCGAGCGCACCGCCCGCGAAATGCACCCCTCCGCGTCCGTCACCCGCAACGTCCCGCGCATCCTCGACCTGACGCTGCGCATCGGCGAGTTGCTGCTGGCCAGCGGCGAGGCAGCCGAGGACGTCGAGGCGGCGATGCTCGGCATCGCGCACGCCTACCGGTTGGACCGTTGCGAGCCGCAGGTCACCTTCACCCTGATCGGCATCTCGTACCAGCCCTCGCTGGTCGAGCCGCCGGTCACCGCCGACCGCGTGGTGCGCCGCCGGACCTCCGACTACACCCGGCTCGACGCGGTGTACGCGCTGGTCGCGGACATCACCGCGGAGAACGTGACGGTCAACGACGCCTACCGCCGGCTCGCGCTGATCCGCCGCAACCGGCACCCGTACCCCGCCTGGTTCCTCGCCCTGACCACCGGCCTGCTGGCCGGCGCGGCGACCTTCCTGGTCGGCGGGCGGGTGGACGACAAGGCCTGGCTGGTGTTCGCGAGCGCCTTCGTCGCGGCCGTCCTGGGCGACCGGCTGGCCTCCGCGCTGGCCCGGCGCCGGCTGCCGGAGTTCTACCAGTTCGTGGCGGCCGCGATGCCGGCCGCCGCCTCCGGCATCATCCTCTCGCTCAACGACTGGGGCCTGCGCGGCTCGGTCGTGATCACCGGTGGCCTGTTCGCCCTGCTGCCCGGGCGCGCCCTGGTCGCCGCCGTGCAGGACGGCCTGACCGGCTTCTACATCACCGCCGCGGCCCGCCTGCTGGAAGTGATCTACCTGGTCGCGGGCATCGTGATCGGGGTGATGGTGATCCTCTACCTGGGCGTCGGCTTCGAGGCGAACCTGCGCCCGGACGAGAGCCTGGTGGGCGTCAACTACCCGCCGGTCCAGATGGTCGCCGCGATGGTGCTGACCCTGGCCTTCGCGACGCTGCTCCAGACCGACCGCCGCACGCTGGCCCTGGTCACCGTCAACAGCGGCATCGGCTGGGCCAGCTACGGTGCGCTGGTGTACAACGCGGGCGTCAACCCGATCGCGGCGACCGGCGTGGCGGCCGGGCTGGTCGGCCTCTTCGGCCAGCTGATGGCGCGCTACCGCAACGGGTCGGCGCTGCCGTACGTGACCGCCGCGATCGGTCCGCTGATGCCCGGTTCGGCGCTCTACCTCGGGATGCTCGCCTTCGCCCAGGGGCACTCCAGCGCCGGCCTGGTGTCGGTCTTCCGGGCGGCGGCGATCGCGATGGCGCTGGCGGTCGGGGTGAACCTGGGCGGGGAGATCGCCCGGCTGTTCCTGAAACTGCCGGTCGGCGCCGAGCGCCCGTCGCTCTACCCGGTCGTGCCGCGCCGGGCGGCCAAGCGCACTCGAGGGTTCTGACCGGACGTCGGGCCGGACGTCGAGCCGGTACCGGGGCGATGCGGTCCCCGGGCCCCGGTCCCCGGCCCCCGGGCCACGTCACGGCAGGCAGGACGCAGGACCAGGAACGAAGGTAAGACCCATGACGACACTGCTGGACGGCTACCGCGAGCACATCGTCGCCGCGCACAAGCAACCGCTGTTCCTGCTGCTGGTCGGATTCATCACCTCTTTCGTCTTCATCCGGTTCAGCGTCCGGATGATCCGCGCCCAGGTGCGCTGGTGGCCGGGCAACGTGACCCCGGGCGGCCTGCACATCCACCACATGGTGTTCGGCCTGGGCTTCCTGCTGCTCGGCGGCATCGGGGTGTTCGCCACCTACGGCGGGCACCCGTGGATCGACGTGTTCGGCCTGGCCTTCGGCATCGGCTGCGGTCTGGTGCTGGACGAGTTCGCGCTGATCCTGCACCTGGACGACGTGTACTGGAGCGAACAGGGCCGCAAATCGGTGGACGCGGTGATCTTCGGCATCCTGTTCACCTCCCTGCTGCTGGTCGGGTACGTGCCGCTCGGCGTGGTGCCCGGCGAGGAGACCAGGTGGGGCCTGATCACGATCATCTCGGTGAACTCGCTGGCCTCGGTGATCACCCTGCTCAAGGGCAAGGTGTGGACCGGCCTGCTCGGGATCATGGTCCCCGGCCTGTCCTGGATCGGGGCGATCCGGCTGGCCCGCCCGAGCAGCCCGTGGGCCCGCTGGCGGTACGCCGCGCGCCCCCGCCGCCGGGCGCGTGCGCTGCGGCGTGAGCTCCTGCTGCACCGGCGCGCGGACCGGGCCCGCACCTGGCTTTTCGACCTGATCGCCGGCGCCCCCGACAAGGTGCCCGCCAACCACCCGGCGGCGCACCGGGTGGCCGAGCGGATGGCCGCCCGGGCCAGCGCCCACCTCGACGCGCACGCCGCCCGGGCGCTGGCCCGCCGTCAGGCCCGGCTGGCCGACCGCCGTTCGGCGGCCGCCGCCGGGACGGCCCGGGGCGCGGCGGACCCGGCGCTCGGGTCGGCCGAGGCCGGTCCGGACCGCTCCCGCCTGGCGCAGCAGCGCCGTCGTACCGTCCGGGCCGGGCGCAGCCGGGTCTTCGCGGTGGGGCCGACCGGGCTGGAGAGCCGACCGGAGCGGCACCACCGGCTGCGCACCCACACCCGTCGGATCGGCCGGTAGCGCGGCCCTGCGCGTGGGTCCCGGTCCGTTCCCCGTCCGTTTCCCCGTCCGCTTTCCTGCCCGCGCCGCTGTCCGGCCGGAGCCGAGGCTTGGTCAGATCATCCGATGGTCACCCGACCGGCGGAGCACTTTTCGGGTGTGAAGGCCGCCGGAATTGAGAACATGGGCGTCATATGACCGTTCTGTCACGTGATGGGATGATTCATCGGATCCCCGCCGACCCCCGGGCCACCGACCGCCCGTACGCCGCGCGCCGTCCGACGCCGTCCCCTCCGGACCCGTCAGAAGGGATGTCGCGTGGCGCGCAGGATCCTGCCGACCCTCCTGTTGTCCCTCACCACCCTGCTCGGGCTGCTCCCCGCCGCCCAGGCCGCCCCGGCCGACCCCGAACCGACGGCCGGCCGGGCCGTGGGCGAGGACCCGTACCCGACCACCGAGGAGATCGACCGGGCCCGGGCCGAGGCCGAGGGCAAGGCCTCCTCGGCCGCCGCCCTGGAGGCCGCGCTCACCGCCGCCCGCACCGAGCTGGACCGGGCCGGGCGTACCGCCGAACAGGTCGTCGAGGCCTACAACGGCGCCCGGCTCGCCTTCACCCGGGCCCGCGCCGAGGAGGTCGCCGCCGCGCAGCGCGCCGCCGCCGCCGAGGCCGAGCGGGCGGCCGCCGCCGAGGACGCGGCCCGGCTCGCGGCCGAGACGTACCGGCAGGGCGCGGGTGCCGAACTGTCCGCCCTCAACGCCCTGCTCGGCGCCCACGGCGCGCGCGACGCGGGCGACCGCGCCGCCGCGGTCGGCCAGGTCAGCGAGCGCACCCGGCAGATCCTGGACGCCGCCACCTCCACCGCGGCCGCCGCCCGCGGCGCCTCCGCCGCCGCCCGGGCCGCCACCGAGGCCGCCGGGAAGGCCGCCGCCGAGGTCGGCGCGGCCAAGGTCAGGGCGGAGCAGCGGCTGGCCGCCCAGCAGGACGAGGTGGCCGCCGCCGGGCGGCGCCGCGAGCACATGCTGGCCGAGCTGGCCGCCGCCCGGAACACCACCGTCGAGCTGGAGCTCCGGCGCCGCGAGGCCCTGGAGGAGATCGCCGCCCGCGAGGCCGAGGCCGCCGCCCGCGCCGCCGCCGAGCAGGCCGCCCGGGAGGCCGAGGCCGCGGCGGCGGCCGCCGCTGCCACCAGGGCCCACCCCGCACCGCCCCTCGCCCGCCCGTGGTCCGCCGAGGGCGCGGCCGCCGCCATCGCCTTCGCCAAGTCCAAGATCGGCCTGCCCTACGTCTGGGGCGGCGAGGGCCCGGGCGGCTACGACTGCTCCGGGCTGACGATGATGGCCTGGCGCGAGGGCGGCCGGCAGCTCAACCACTTCGCCGCCGACCAGTACGCCCAGAGCACCCCGATCGGCTACCGCCAGCTGCGCCCCGGCGACCTGGTCTTCTGGACCGACACCGGGCGTGCCGCCGACATCCACCACGTCGGGCTCTACATCGGCGACGACCAGATGATCGAGGCCCCGCGGGTCGGCATGCCGGTCAAGCAGGCCAGCCTCTGGATCATGGGGACCCCGGACTTCTACGCCCGCCCCTGACGCCCGGGCCGGCGGGTGCCGGTCAGCACCTCGACGGGTGCGACCGGCCCCACCCCCTCGGCCCCACCCCCTCGGCGGCGGCCGCGAGGACCGGGTCGAGCGCGATCAGGGCGTCCCCGGAACCGGTTCGGCGCGAGGTACTCGGCACCGAGGGCGTCCGGGAGGCCGAGCCGGCCGCCGCCCCACCGGGCTACCGGCCGGCCACGGCGGCCACCGCCCGGCGGCTGTCGCGCAGCCGCACCACTGTCCAGCCCCAGAGCGCGGCGACCGGGAGCGACACGAGGAAGACGGCGAACGCGCCGCCGACCCGGCCGATCATCTCGGAGTCGCAGACCTCGGCCAGGTGGAAGCCGGTCGGCTGGTAGAAGGCCGGTGAGCCGCACAGCCCGTTGCCCGGCGCGAGGACCAGCCAGAGCGCCCAGAGCCAGCCGGCCACGGTCAGCCCGCCGACCAGCTTCGCCGTCAGCGCCCGGCCCTCGTACTCCTTCAGCCTGCGGACGTACTCGTCCTCCATGGTTCCCCCCGAAGCGGATCGTCTGCACCTGAACCGGCACGAGGATGCCAGGCGGGCCCGCCCGGGCGCCACTGTCGGTGGGGCGCGCTAGCGTGACCGCGCGAACCGATACTGAGGAGGCGTCGTGCGACTGCGGGATGTTCGGGCGGGGGACGTCGAGGCGTACGTCCGGATGCGCTGCGACCCGGTGATGATGGCCGAACTCGGCGGCCCGCTGCCCCGGGCGCGGGTGGAGGAGCGGCTGCGCAGGGACCTGGCCCTGGTGGCCGGGGACAGCTCCTGGATCAGGATGATCGTGCCGGACGGCGCGCAGGACGGAGAGGCGGCGGGCACCGTCACGCTCTGGTCGGACCAGGAGGACGGCGAGAGCTTCTCCGAGATCGGCTGGATGGTGCTGCCCGAGTACCAGGGGCGCGGCCTCGCCAAGGCGGCCGTCCGCAGGGTGCTGGACGCCGCCGCCGAGGACGGCCGCTGGGGCGAGGTGCACGCCAACCCGGGGACCACCAACGGACCGTCCAACGGGATCTGCCGGGCGCTCGGATTCCGGCTGGTCGGCGAGCGGGACCTGGACTTCGCGGACCGCGTCCTGCGCACCAACCACTGGGTGGTGGTGCCCGGCGAGCACCACGGGTCGGGCACGGAATAATTCGGATGCCACCCCCGGAGGGCCGCCGTACGGTGGCCCCATGGGCAACAGCATCGATCACACGGACATCGACAGCGTGAGCGGGCTCCAGGTCCGGGCCGTCTCGGTGGACGAGGTGGCGGAGTGGAACCGGGCGCTCAACTTCGGCTTCCTGCGCCCCGACGTGGCCGTCGCGCCGGACCTGCGCCGTCGGCAGTGGGAGCCGGGCCGGATGCTGGCCGGTTTCGACGGCGAGCGCCAGATCGCCACCTTCCGCAGTTTCGACGCCGAACTGACCGTCCCGGGCGGCGCCGTCGTCCCGGCCGACGCCATCACCAACGTCACGGTCAGCGCCACCCACCGCCGCCGCGGCCTGCTCAACGCGATGATGCGCAGGGACCTCGCGGGCGCCGCCGAGCGCGGCAGCGCGGTCGCGATCCTGGCCGCCGCCGAGTACAACATCTACGGCCGGTTCGGCTTCGGCCCGGCCACCCGGGGCGGCGGTTGGAACATCGAGCTGCGCCGCACCCGGGGTCTGCGCGAGGGCCTGCCCGGTGTCCCCGGCGGCCGGATCGACTTCGTGACCATGGCGGAGCTGCGCGAGCTGGGCGCGGAGCTGTACGAGCGCTGGCGGCGCACCCAGTCGGGCGCGATCGACCGCGACGCGCTCTGGTGGGAGCGCACGGTCGGCGAAGTCCGGTCACCGGGCGACGAGTTCAAGGAGCCGTTCGCCGCCGTCCACCGGGACGCCGCCGACGTGGTCACCGGCCTGGTGGTCTACCGGATCGGGACCAAGTGGGACGGCGCCTACCCCGACTGCAAGCTCACCGTGGACGACTTCATCGCCCTCGACCTGCCCACCGCCGTCGAACTCTGGCGCCTGGTGCTGTCCGTCGACTGGGTGGCCAGGGTCGAGGTGTGCAGGCTCGGCCCGGACGACCCGCTGCCGCTGCTGCTCCAGGACCCGCGCGCGGCCACCCCGCACGAGGACAACGCGGACGTCGTGTGGCTGCGGGTGCTGGACGTCGAGGCCGCGTTCCGCGCCCGCAGCTACGGCGCCCCCGGTCGGGTGGTGCTGGAGGTCGACGACAAGCTGGGCTACGCCTCCGGCCGTTGGGCGCTGGAGACGGCCGAGGACGGCACCGGCCGCTGCACCCGGACCACGGACGACGCCGACCTCGCGCTCGGCGCCTCGGAGTTGGGCTCGCTCTACCTGGGCGCGGAGACGGCGTCGAGGCTGGCCGCGGCCGGCCTGGTCGGCGAGCTGCGCCCGGGGGCGGCGGCCGCCGTGGACCTGCTGCTGCGCACCCCGGTGCGGGCCTGGACGCCGACCGAGTTCTGAGCCCGTTCCCGCACCGGAGGCCGGCCCGTTCGCGGGCCGGCCTCCGGTGTTGCCGCGGGCGCTACGTGACCGCCGTCTTGCCGATGGTGGGCAGGATGAAGTCCTGGATCAGGCCCTTGGCGTCACGGACGATCGGCCGGAACACCCGGTAGCGCGAGAGGTTGATCACCCGGGCCGCCATGGGGGTGGACCGGCGGACGAACTCCCGCGTGCGCTCGGTGTCCTCGGTCCGGTCGAAGACCCAGTAGAGGACCACGATCATCAGGTACAGCCAGAGCACGTCGGGCAGGAGCTCGACCAGTTCGGCGTCCAGTTTGGGCGCCAGCTCCGAGCCTTGGAGGACGTCGCGGAACAGTTCGACCGCCGTCGCCCGGGCCGGGTGGGAATCGTTGGAGAACGGGCTCAGCGAGCTGGTCGGGTCGGCCGCCGTCCGGAAGAACTGCGCGGCGAACTCGTGGTACGGCGCGGCCGTGTCGAGCCAGGAGGTCAGTGCGATCTCCAGCCGCTCGGAGAAGTCCCGGGTGTGGGACATCCGGCGCTTGGCGTCGGCCGCGTGCTCGTAGGTCATCCGGTCGTAGAACCCCTGGATCAGGAATTCCTTCGCCGAGAAGTAGTAGTACGCGTTGCCCACCGAGACGCCGGCCTCGGTGGCGATGGCGCGCATGGTGGTCTTCTCGTAGCCCCGTTCCTGGAACAGCCGCATGGCGGTCTCCAGGATCAGGGCACGGGTCGCCTCACTCTTGTCGGTCTTGGGCTGGGCCCGGCCGCCGGGCAGTGCTCCGCCCTCCGGCCCGGTCCCGCTCCCCGGGTCGGGCGCGGCCGGAGCCCCGGCCGTGCCGTTCTCGCCGTCCGTTCGGTTCGTCGCTGCCAGGTCGTCCACGAGCACGAGCCTAGCCGGAGACGACGTTCCATCCGGTGTCGGTGTTCGTGGCACCGGATGCCCCCTCCGCATCCGGTGCCACGGCGACCCCCCTTGTTTCGAACGCGTTCAAAAGCTGAGCGGTACTGTAGACGTATCGGTTGAACATGTTCAACTCCATCTCTGTGGGAGGCTGGTCACATGATCAGTTCAGGACTGACCGTCATCCGGCGCGGCGGAGTGCAGGACGCCGAGTCCGTCGCCGAGCTGCACGCCCACAGCTGGCGCACCACCTACCGGGGGATCGTCCCCGAGGCGGGACTGGGGGACGGGATGGTCGCCCAGCGGCGCGAACTGTGGGCACTGCGCCTGGCCACCGACTGCGCCGACTACGGCGGGCCGGAGAACACGCCCGAACTGCTGGTCGCCGAACGGGCGGGCGCGACGGTCGGATTCATCTACCTCGTCCCGCAGCCGGACGGCGGGGTGCTGATCGACAACCTGCACGTCCGCCCCGGCCTGAACGGCGGCGGCATCGGGCGCGAGCTGCTGACCGCGGCCCGCACCCATGTCGCCGAGCGGCACCCCGGGGCCGGACTCTCCCTGGAGGTGCTGCGGGACAACACCCGCGCGATCGCCTTCTACGAGCGCGAGGGCGCCGAGCGGGTCCGGGCACAGGAGGGCGAGTTCCCCGGAGGGTTCCTGCTGCCCGAGTACGTGTACGCCTGGCCGGCCGCGCGCGTGGCGGTCGGGTCCGACCGGGCGGAGCCGGCGGACCGGTAGGAACCGGTCGACGGAACGGTGGAGAGGCGGATCGGTGGAAGGGGAGGACCTGCTGGAGCAGGCCGTCAGTCGATGTCGTAGACGGTCACCGGTACGCCCCGGGCCGTCAGCCGGGCGGTGACCAGCGGTTCGACCCGGTCCCACCGCCCGCCCGCCAGGCCGCAGCCGATCCGCGGCATGTGGACGGAGGCACCGAGCCGGAGCGCGTGCTCACCGAGCGTGGCCAGTCCGGTGTCGATCGCCTCGTACCGCACCGGCACCCCGGTCGAGCGCCCCGTGCGGATGCCGCGCTGGCCGACCAGGTTGGCCACCCAGACGTGCGGATCGACCGCCACCAGCTGGACGGCGCCCAGGCCGAAGTCGTTCTTCGCCCGCTCTCGATGCCAGCGCCGGTACGCGGCCTCGGGCTCGGGCCAGCGTCTGGAGAGCGCGAGCACGAAGCCCCTGCCCCACCCGCCGAGGTCGTTGCAGACGTGCGCGACCACCTTCACGCCCTTGCCCTGGGGCGTGGTGGCATCGCCTCGGACGTACGTGATTTCCCCCATGCCTCGACGTTAGAGGGTGGGACTGACAATCTGCTCGGCATTTTCCGGCGCCCCGCCCGGCGCCCCGCTCGGCGCCCCACCCGGCGCCCCCTCGGGCCGTGCGGCCGCCGCCGCCCCGCGCGCCGTCAGGTGCCGGCGCCCCGCCAGCGCGATCAGCAGCGCGAGCCCGGCGGCCGCGGCGGGCAGGAGGTAGCCGGTGCCCGGAGCGGCCCGCTCCGCGACCGTCCCGGCGAGCGCCGCCCCGGCCGAGATGCCGACCACGATGCCGGACACCGCCATCGCCATGCCCTCGTTGAACTGCCGCTGCGGCAGCAGCTCCTGGACCAGCGTCATCCCGGTCACCATGGTCGGCGCGGTGGCGGTGCCGGCCGCGAACAGGGCCGTCCCGAGCAGCCCGAGCCCGGCCCCGCCCAGCCCGGCGGCGAGCGGCAGCAGCAGGACCGAGGCCATCGCGGTGGCGCCGAGCAGGAACCGCGTGCCCGGTGCCCGGCGCGGGGTCAGCAGCCCGAACAGCAGCCCCGCGACGCAGGAACCGGCCGCGAACAGGGCCAGCAGCAGTCCGGCGGAGGCCTTGTGGCCGAGCGCGTCGGCGTACGCCACGGTGGTGATCTCGGTCGCGCCGAAGACCGTGCCGGTCGCCAGGAAGGTCAGCACCAGCACCCGCAGCCCGGGCACCCGCAGCGGGGAGCCGTGCCGCGGTCCGGCCGGTTCCCGCCCCTGCGCCGGGGCGGGGGGCAGCGGGGGTTCGGTGCGCCGCTGGGCGGCGAACAGCAGGGCGCCGGTGGCGCCGAGGGTGCCGGCGGTGATCAGTCCGGCCTCCGGGGCGAGCGTGGTGCAGAGCAGCATGGCGAGCACCGGGCCGGCCATGAAGCAGAGTTCGTCCAGGGCCTGTTCGAAGGAGTTGGCCAGGTGCCGGGCGGCCGGGTCGTCCCGGTACAGGTGCGCCCAGCGGGAGCGGGCCATGCCGCCGAGGTTGGGTGCCGCCGAGCCGGCCGCGGAGCAGAGGAGGAGGGTCCAGTCGGGTGCGCCGAACCGGACGCAGAGCAGCAGCCCGGCCGGCGGAACGGCGTTGTACAGCGCGGCCGGTACCGTCACCCGCGCCTGCCCGTACCGGTCCACCAGCCGTCCGATCAGCGGCATCCCGACCGCGCCGGCGACCAGTCCGGCCGCCGAGACGGCCCCGGCCAGCCCGTACGAGCCGCGCCGCTCGGAGAGCAGCACCACCAGGGCGACGCCGTTCATCGACAGCGCCAGCCGGCCGAGCAGCCCGGTCAGGGTGAAGGCGACGGCGCCGGGGGCCGCGAACAGCCGCCGGTAGGAGGTGAGGACGGCGCGCGGGGGCATCGGGCTCCTGTGAGCACAAGGGGAAAGGGGGTGCTCACAGCCTGGTGCCGGTGGCGGGCGGCCGTCCAACACCTGTTTCGCCGCACTCACAACACGCTGTTGTTAATCTGCCGCCCATGCCCCGTGACCTGCACCCCCGCCTGCTCCGCGGCTTCGTCGCGACCGCCGAGACCCTGCACTTCGGCCGGGCCGCAGAGCGGCTGCACACCGCCCAGCAGGCACTCAGCCGGGACGTCCGGACCCTGGAGGGGCAGCTCGGCGAAGCACTGTTCACCCGCACCACCCGCAGCGTCGAACTCACCCCGGCCGGGCGGCGGTTGCTGCCCCGGGCGCGCGGGTTCCTCGCCCTGCACGACGAGATCCTCGCCGAGGCCGCGGCCGGATCCGGGGCCGCCGCCCGGCCGCTGCTGCTCGACCTCAACAGTGACGTCACCGGCCCGGACCTCACCGCCGGCCGGGTGCTCGAACGGGCCCGGGCCGCCTGGCCGGCGGGCGAACTGCTGGCCCGCTTCCACGGCGGACTGGCCGCGGCGGCCGCCGAACTGCTGGCCCACCGGCTGGACGCCTCCTTCGGCCGCTTCGCCGGGCTGCCCGCCCCGGTGCGCGGTCGACTCGTCCAGCTGCCGGTGCGGTTGGAACGGATCTCGGTGATGATGGCGGACACCCATCCGCTGGCCGACCGCTCCGTGCTGCGCCCGGCCGAGCTGGCGGGCCACCCCGTCGACGTCTGCGCGGGCAACCCGGCGACCACCGAGTGGGCCGACCTCGGCACCCGGCTGCTGCGGGAGCACGGTCTGACGGCGGCCGCGCCGTACGTGCCGCCGGTGGGCGTCGACGAGACCGCCCGCTACCTCGCCCGGCACGGCGATCCGATGCTGACCACGGTCGGCGGCCCGCGGATCCCGGGGACGGTGAACGTGCCGCTGGTGGAACCGGTGCCGCTGAGCCTGGTCAGCCTGGTGCACCGGCCCGGGGAGCGTCACCCGGGGCTGCGGGCGCTGGCCGCCGCGGCCGGCGCGCTCGGCGCGGCCGAGGGCTGGCTGCGCCGTCCGCCGGGCAGCTGGCTTCCCGAGGCGGACGCGGCGCTGCTGCCGTAGGGGCGGACGCGGCGTGGCTGCGGCAGGGGCGGGCGCGGGCGGCCGACCGCCGTACGGGCGGGCGGCCGTCACACGAAGACCGCCCCTGCCCCCGGGGGGAAGGGCAGGGGCGGTGCTCGGGGGGACGGCCGGCTCAGGCCGCCTTGACGGCGGAGATGTCGAAGCTGAGCTTGACCTTCTCGCCGATCAGCACGCCGCCGGTCTCCAGCGCGGCGTTGTAGGTCAGGCCGAACTCGGTGCGGTCGACGACGGCCTTGCCCTCGAAACCGACCCGGTCGGCGCCGTACGCGTCGGTGGCGCTGCCGGTGTACTCCAGGTCCAGCACGACCGGGCGGGTGGTGCCCTTGATGGTGAGGTCGCCGGTCATCCGGTACGAGTCGCCGCCGAGCAGTTGGGCGGAGGTGCTGCGGAAGCGGATCTCCGGGTGGGTGTCGACGGCGAAGAAGTCGCCGGTGCGCAGGTGCTCGTCGCGCTGGGCCTGGTTGGTGTCGACGCTCGCGACCTTGATCACCAGTTCGGCCGAGGAGTTGCCCGGGTGGGTCCCGTCCAGGTGCAGCTTGCCGTCGTACTCGGTGAAGCGGCCCTTGACGTTGGTGACCATCGCGTGGCGGACCGAGAAGCCGATCTCGCTGTGCGTGTTGTCCACGGTCCAGTCGCCGGTCAGGTGGGCGAGGTCCGGGCCGGCCGGGGTCGGGGCGGCGGTCGCGGCGGGGGCGGTGACGGTCTTGGTGCGGTTGAACAGGCCCATGGCTTCCTCCTTGGTTCGAAGCCAGTTGTTTAGGCTTCAACTTGTTGGCTCCAGCGTAGGACAACTTCGTTCAACTTTCAACCATGGCGTTCCGGGTTCCTCCGAACGGCTCAGCGGACCCGCCCTGTCGGACCTCCCGGATAGGCTGCGAAGGACGGTCCCACCCCGCCCGGAAGGCCCCCGATGTTCGTCCTGCACGCGCTCTGGCGGGCGGACGGGCACCTGGCTCTCTGGGCCGAGGACGCCCGCGCCCACCCCGGCGCCGCCGAACCGCAGCCCGACCGGCCCGCCCCGCGCGCCCACCCCTACGCCTGCCCGGCCGGCGAGCTGGCCGCCGTGCTCGGCGGCATCGGACCGGGCCTCGGCTGGCTCGCCGGACAGGCCCCCGAGCGCTGGGCCACCTTGCTGCTGCCCACCGTCGGCACCGTCCCCGCGCCCTCGCCCGACCTTCCGGTCGCGCCGCCGCGCGGCGGCGCCGTGCTCACGCCCTGGCGGGTGCCGGCCCTGCTCTTCGGGGCCGGGGCCGCCGCCCAGCTGCTCGGTGAGGTCTTCGACCCGGTCTGGGCCGTCACCAGCAGCGATCTGCCCGGCGCCGGACGGGTCGAGGTGGTCCACGGCCCCTCGCTGCGCTGGCTCACCGGAGTGCACGACCTCGCCTGGCGGACGGTCGGCCGCGGCCGGGTCCAGCCGCTGCCCGTGACCGCCGCCGACGGCCGCCCGCAGGCCCGGTGGCGGCCCGACCTCACCCCGGCCGGGCGCCGCGAGGCCGCCGCCCTGGCCGCTGGCTGCCCGCCCGTCCTGCTGGGGGAGTGGCCGCACGGCGCCGACGACGGGGACGCGCTGCTGGGCGCGGCCCTGGGCGCACTGGTGGACGCCGAGGCCCGCGCCGCACTGGCGGACGCCCCGTCCCCCTTCCCGGTCGACGGCGGCGCCGGGCCGGGGGCGGCCGTCGCCGAGCGCTGGCTGCACGCCCTCACCACCCCCGACGGCGGGTTCGACGGCTCCCCGCCCGAGGAACTCGCCGAACTGCGCCGCGGGCTCGGCGCCTGGTACGCCGCCGCCGAGCCCGTCGATCCGGCGCTGCGGCTCTGCTTCCGCCTGGTCGAGCCGCTCGGCCCCGATCAGGACGACCCGGAGGGCCGGCCCTCCGACGACGCGTGGCAGCTGGAATTCCTGCTCCAGGCCGTGGACGAGCCCTCCCTGCTGGTCCGCGCCGCCGACCTGCACGAGGGCGGAGCCGCCCACGCCGCGCTCGCCCGCAAGGGCGCCGACCCGGTCGACGTGCTGGTCGCCGAACTCGCCCGCGCCGCCCACCGCTGGCCCGCCCTGGACGGGCTGCGCCACCGCTCCCACCCGTCCGCCCTGCCGCTCGGCCGGGCCGGCGCGCTCGACTTCCTGCGCACCGCCGCGCCCGCCCTCGCCGAGGGCGGCTTCGGGGTGCTGCTGCCCGCCTGGTGGCGCCGCCGCCCCCGGCTCGGGCTCGTCCTGCGCGCCACCACCCCGCCCGCACCCGGCTCGCTCGCGGCCACCGGCCAGGTGGACCGGGACGCCGTGGTCGCCTTCCGCTGGCAGGTCGCGCTCGGCCCGGAGGGGGAGCCGCTCACCGAGCGGGAACTGGCCGAACTCGCCGCGGCCAAGCAGGAGCTGGTCCGGGTGCGCGGCACCTGGCTGGAGGCCGACCCGGCCCAGATCGCCGCCGCGCTCGCCTTCCTCGCCGACCGGCGCGACGGAGTGCTCGCCGCCGGAGAGCTGCTGCGGATCGCCCTCGACCCGGAGGCGACGGTCGCCGGGCTGCCGGTCACCTCGGTGCGCGCCGACGGCCCGCTCGGCGAGCTGCTCGCCGGGCAGGCCGTCGCCGCCCCGGCCGCGGAGCTGCCGGCGGACTTCCGGGCCGAGCTGCGCCCGTACCAGGAACGCGGGCTGGCGTGGCTGCGGACCATGTCCGGACTCGGCCTCGGCGCCGTGCTGGCGGACGACATGGGCCTCGGCAAGACCGTCCAGACCCTCGCCCTGCTCGCCTCCGAGCGGGCGGAGGCGGCGGAGGCGGCGGAGGCGGCGGAGGCGGCAAAGGTGGCGGACGGGCCGGAGGCGGCGAAGGGGGCGGAGGACACCGCCGGTCCCACCCTGCTGGTCTGCCCGATGTCCCTGGTCGGCAACTGGCAGCGCGAGGCCGAGCGCTTCGCCCCCGGTCTGCGACGGTACGTCCACCACGGCGCCGGCCGCCTCGGCGCGGAGCAACTCGCCGCGGCCGTCAGGGGCGTGGACCTGGTCATCACCACCTACGGGCTGGTCCAGCGCGACCTCGCCGCCCTGCGCGCGATCCGCTGGCGCCGGGTGGTCGCCGACGAGGCCCAGCACATCAAGAACAGCGGCACCGCGCAGTCCCGGGCGATCCGCGCGCTTCCCGTCACCCGGCACCGGATCGCGCTCACCGGCACTCCGGTGGAGAACCGGCTCGCCGAACTGCACGCCGTCCTGGACTTCGCCAACCCGGGCCTGCTCGGCCCGGCCGAGCGCTTCAAGGAGCGCTACGCGATCCCGGTCGAGCTGCACCGCAGTCCCGAACGCACCGCCGAACTCCTCCGCCGCACCGCACCGTTCGTGCTCCGCCGGGTCAAGTCCGACCCGGCGGTGGCGGCCGAGCTGCCCGCCAAGCAGGAGATGACCGTCTGGTGCAACCTCACCGCCGAACAGGCGGGCCTCTACCAGGCCGTGGTCGCCGACCTGCTGCGGCGGGTCGAGGGCATCCGGGGCGTGGAGCGGCGCGGCACGGTGCTGGCCGCGATCGGCAAGCTCAAGCAGGTCTGCAACCACCCGGCCCAACTGCTGCACGACGGTTCGGCGGTGGGCGGGCGCTCGGGCAAGGTCGCCCGGCTGGCGGAACTGCTGGAGGAGGCGCTGGCCGAGGGCGACCGGACGCTGGTCTTCACCCAGTACGCCGAGTTCGGTGCGATGCTCCGCCCGTACCTGGAGCGCCGGCTCGGCGAGGAGGTGCTCTACCTGCACGGCGGTCTGCCCCGGGGGCGCCGTGAGGAGCTGGTCGAACGCTTCCAATCCCCGGACGGGCCGGGGGTGTTCCTGCTCTCGCTGCGGGCCGGCGGCACCGGCCTCAACCTGACCGCCGCCAACCAGGTGATCCACCTGGACCGTTGGTGGAACCCGGCGGTCGAGGAGCAGGCCACCGACCGGGCCTTCCGGATCGGCCAGCGCCGGGACGTCCAGGTCCGCCGGCTGGTCTGCGTCGGCACCGTCGAGGAGCGGATCGACGAACTCCTCTCCGCCAAACGCTCGTTGGCCGAGGCGGTGGTGGGGGAGGGGGAGCGCTGGCTCACCGACCTGCCGGTCGAGGCGCTGCGCGAACTGGTCGCCCTCACCCGGGAGGACGCCGTGGCCGAGGAGGACGCGTGAGCGACGAACCGAAACCGCCCGTGGTCAACGTTGCCGCCTACTGGTGCGGCGACTTCACCCTGCGCCGCGCGCCGGCGGCGGCGGAGGAGGACGGTCCGGACGAGTCCTCGCTGCGCCGCCTCGGCCGCTCCGGCATCACCGTGCACGGCCGCGACCTCGCCGTCGTGCTCGCCCCCGCCTACGAGGCCTTCCGGGGCTGAGCGCGGCGGCTACCGTGCGGTAGCGTCGCGCGGGTGACCGACACCCACGACGCGCCGTCGGCCGACTCCCGGTCGGCCGACTTCGAGCAGCACCGGCGGACGGTCTTCGGCATCGCCTACCGGATGCTCGGCAGCGTCGCCGATGCCGAGGACCTGGTCCAGGACACCTGGCTGCGCTGGAGCGGCGCCACCGGCCCGGTCGCCAGTCCCGGCGGCTTCCTGGCCCGTACGGTCACCAACCTCGCGCTCAACAAGCTGGACTCGGCCGCCGTCCGCCGCGAGTCCTACGTCGGCCCCTGGCTGCCCGAGCCGCTGGTCGCCGAGCCGGACGCGACCGAGGGTGTCGAGCGGGCCGAGACGGTCTCGGTGGCCCTGCTGGTGGTGCTGGAGAGCCTGTCCCCGCTGGAGCGGGCGGTGTTCGTGCTCAAGGAGGCCTTCGGATTCTCCTACCAGGAGATCGCCGAGGCCCTGGACCGCACCGAAGCCGCCTGCCGTCAGGTCGGCAGCCGGGCCCGGGCGCACGTGCGCGCCGGCCGGCCGCGCTACGACGCCCCGCCCGAACTGCGCCGCCGCGCCACTGACGAGTTCCTGGTGGCCTGCGCCGGCGGCGACCTGAACCGGATGCTCGAACTGCTCGCCCCCGACGTCACCGCCTGGACGGACGGCGGTGGGGTGATCCGTGCCGCGCTGCGGCCGGTCATCGGTGCCGAGAACGTCGCCCGCTTCGTCCTCGGGGTGCTCGGGCAGCTCGGCGAGGGTGCCGGCGCCCGTCCGGTCCTGGTCAACGGCGAGCCCGGTGCGCTGGTCACCGTGGACGGAGCCGTCGACTCCGTGTCGGTGTTCGAATTCGCCGAGCAGCCCGACGGCACCGTGCGGATCGTCGGGATCCGCAGCGTCCGCAACCCGCACAAGCTGGCCCACCTCGCCGGCGCCGCGCCCGTGCCTCCCTCGGCCCCTGTCCCTCCCGCCCCCGTGTCTCCCTCCACCCCCGTCCCTTCCGCCGCCGACGCTCCCGCCCCCGGCGACGGCGCCGACCGGCCCGACCCGGCTTGACCCTCGACCAGGTCGAGCCCGCAGAGTCACCGGCATGGAGAGCGAGCTGCACAGCATCGGCGAACTGGCCCGCGCCAGCGGACTGGGCGTCGGCACCCTGCGCTACTACGACGGCGCCGAGGTGCTCACCCCCGCCTGGGTCGATCCGCAGACCGGCTACCGCTGGTACCGGCCCGGCCAGCTCGCCGACGCCCGGCTGCTGGCCAGGCTGCGCCGGGTGGGCCTGCCGCTGACGGACGTCCGCGCCGTGCTCGGCGCCGCACCCGGCGGCGAGGAGGCCCGGCAGGTGCTCGACGCGCATCTGCGCCGTCTGGAGGACGGCCTCGCCGACGCCCGCCGCGAGCTCTCCCTGATCCACGCGATGATCGACCAGAGGGAGCAGCCGATGACCACCACCCCCGCCGGACTCCGGTTCACCGTCCCGGCCGAAGAGCTCGCGGCCGCCCTGGACGCGGTCCGCTTCGCGGTCTGCGGGGACCCGGAGCTGCCCTCGCTCGCCGGCGTGCTCTTCGAGCCCGACGGGCCGGTGCTGCGCCTGGTCGCCACCGACCGCTACCGGATGGCCCTCGCCGAGGTGTCAGCCGCCGGTGACACGCCCGAGCGGCCGGTGGCGGGCACGGTCGTCCCGACCGCGCTGGTGGACGCGCTGCGCGCGCTGCTCGGCTCGGGGGCGGCGGAGGTCGCGCTCACCCTCGGCGGCGGTCCGGTCCGGGCCGAGGTCGGGGAGCACCGGATCGAGGGCGCCGCGCTGGACTTCGACTACCCCGACCACCGGGCCGTCACCCGGCTCGCGCCGGAGCACCGGATCACCCTCTCCGCCGCCGAACTGCGGGCGGCCGTGGCGGCCGGGGCCACCCGTACCCTGCCCTCCGGCCCGGACGGCGCCGACTGCGAGGTCACCGTCCTGACCCTGACCGGGGACGGCCGCCTGACGGTCGCCGACGATCCGGCCCCCGAGGGCTACCGACTGGCCGTCAACCGGGACTTCCTGCTGGAAGCCCTCGACGCCGGCCGCCCCGGGCAGCTGCTCCTCGAACTCGGCGGCCCGATCGCCCCGCTGGCCGTCCGCACGCCCGGCCGTTCGGGCACCTTCTCCGTGCTGATGCCGGTCCGGCTGCCCGAGTCCGGCTGACCGGCGGGCCTCGCCGGGGCTCTGGAAGGATCACCGCATGAGCCCGCACCCCGACGCCCCTGCCCCTGACGCCCCCGGCTCCGAAGCCACCGGCTCCGGGGTCCACGTCCCCGCGGAGCACGTCCCCGCGGAACAGGTCCGCGCGGTCCACGTCCCGGCCCCCGGCGGCGGCCGGCTGTGGGCGGAGCGCCGAGGAGCCGGCAGCCCGGTGGTGCTGCTGCACGGCTCCGGCATGGACTCCCGGCTGTGGGACGCCGTCGCCCCGGCGCTCGCCCGCCACCACGACGTGATCCGCTACGACGCCCGCGGCCTCGGCCGCTCCAGCACGCCGGAGCAGGCCTTCGACGACGTCGCGGACCTGGGCGCCGTCCTGGACCACTTCCGTCTGCCCGGTGTCGCGCTGGTCGGTCTGAGCATGGGCGGGGAGACCGCCCTGGACTTCGCCCTCGCCCACCCCGACCGGGTCACCGCGCTCGGCCTGGTCGGCGCCTCGGTCAGCGGCCACGACTGGCCGCCGTCCCCGGAGACCACCGCCTACGCCGACGCCCGGCGCCGTGGCGACGCGGCGGAGCTGGCCGAGCTGGAGCTCTCCGTCTGGGCCGCCCTGGGCCGCGGCGCACCGGGCGGCGAGCTGATCGCGGCGATGGTCGAGGAGAACGCGGCCCGCCGGATCGTCAGCGAGCACCACCTCGCGGGCGCCCCGGCCCGGGCGGCCGAGCCGCTCCTGGGCACGGTCGTCGCGCCCACCCTGGTCGTCCACGGCGACCGTGACCACCCGGAGATCGCGGCCATCGCCCGGAGGCTCGCCGACGACATCCCCGGCGCCCGCGGCCACCTCGTCCCGGACGCCGACCACTACCTCCCGCTGCGCACCCCCGAACGGCTCATCGAGCTCCTCCTCGCCCATCTGGCCTGACCGCCCGGACCGCCCGGCCCCGGCCACGCCTGACGGGGGCGCGCGCGTTTGCTGCCGCTAGCACCCTGCTTGCATGTGCAAGCGGGGTGTTGCAGGCTGTCCGCATGGCCTCACTGAACGTCGGCTCGCTGGGCGAGTACATCCGCGAGCAGCGCCGCAACGCCCAGTACTCGCTGCGGCAGCTGGCGGAGGTCGCCGGCGTGTCCAACCCGTACCTCAGCCAGATCGAGCGCGGGCTGCGCAAGCCGAGCGCGGAGATCCTCCAGCAGATCGCCAAGGCGCTGCGGATCTCGGCGGAGACGCTGTACGTCCAGGCCGGGATCCTGGAGGAGCGGCGGGGCGAGGGCCTGGAACTGCGGGCCTCGATCCTGGCCGATCCGCTGATCAACGAGCAGCAGAAGCAGGCGCTGCTCGCGGTCTACGACGCCTTCCTCAAGGAGAACGCCGCGTCGGCACCCACCCCGACGACCGACGGCCCAGCCACCCAGAACACCCACCGGGAGGACCGGTAACCATGCCCATCACCGACGAGATCAAGAAGACCCTCAGCGACCCGACCCCGCTGTACGCCCTGGCCGGCGCCGGGGACCTCGCGTACGAGAAGCTGCGCGAGGTGCCGGGCCGGGTCGAGGCGCTGGCGGCCGACCGCAAGGGCGCTCAGGAGAAGGCCACCGCCACGCTCCAGGAGGCGCAGTCGCTGCTGACCGGGGCGCAGGCCAAGGTCACCGAGACCGTCACCGGCATGCCGACGGACCTCAAGGCCCTGCAGGAGCGGGCCCAGGGCTTCGCGCTGCAGCAGGTGGCCCGCGCGGTCGAGCTGGCGGTGAAGGCCAAGGAGACCTACGACGAGCTGGCCGAGCGCGGCAAGGTCGTGGTGGACAAGGCCCGCCCGGGAGCCTCGGAGGAGGGCGAGCCGTCCGAGCGGCCCGAGCTGACCGTGGAGCCGGTCGAGGTCGTGGAGCCGGCCGAGCCCGCGCCGGCCGCGGAGGGCGGTGCCGAGCCCGCTCCGAAGAAGCCCGCCCGGGCCCGCAAGGGCGCCGCCGACGCCGCGGAGTGACGTGGTGCCCCGAGGGGCACAGTAGGTGACCGTAGGACGTTGACCCCGTCGTGGACGGTCGTCGTGCCAGGATGGGCGGCGGTCGCAGTGCCGGAGTCGAGAGCAGAGGAGATCGAAATGGTCGGAGTGTTGCAGATTCTGGCCTTTTCCTATCTGAACCCGATCTGGTGGGCGACCATCGCCATCCTCGGCTACAAGCTGTTCGCCCTGGCCGACGCGGTCACCCGCCGGGAGGACGCCTACCGGGCGGCCGACAAGAAGACCAAGGGCTTCTGGGTGGCGATCCTGGCGATCTCCTTCGGCTGGGACTTCCTGTTCGGGGTGAACTTCTTCACCGGTATCGGCACCCTGGCCGGTCTGGTCGCCTCGATCGTCTACGTGGTGGACGTCCGCCCGGCGATCCGGGCACTGACCGGAGGCAGCGGCGGCCGGGGCGGCCGGAGCAACACCGGTCCGTACGGCCCCTGGTAGCCCCGGCGGCGGACGACGCGGCGGCCCGGGGGGGGTGTACCCCCGCCCGGGCCGCCGTGCGCCCACCACGTACCCGGCCCGTCAGCCGAGGATCAGCTGCACCGGGTTGCGCTCCAGCAGCAGTACCGCGACGTCGTCGGTCAGCGCCCCGCCGTTCAGCTCCTCGACCTCGGCGATGGCGCTGTCGACCAGCCGCCCCCGGGTCAGCCCGGCGGCCTGGTGGTCGCCGACCAGGTCGGCGAGCCCGTCCTGGCCCAGGCGGCGGGACCCGGCCCCGACCCGGCCCTCGATCAGCCCGTCGGTGTAGAGCAACAGCCGCCAGCCGGCCCGCAGTTCGACCTCGTGGGCGGGCCAGGCGGCCTGCCCGTCGTGGCACGGCAGCAGGCCGAGCGCGGGCCCGGCGAGGTCGGAGGGCAGCGAGATCGGCTCGTGGTCCCGGCCGAGCAGCAGCGGCGCCGGGTGCCCGGCGAGGTAGAGCCGGGCCCGCTCGCCGGCGCCGAGCGAGCCGAGGTCGCTGCCGCTGCCGCCGGGCTCGATGACCAGCATGCAGAGCGTCGCGAAGATCTCGTCGCTGCGCCGCTCGTGCTCCAGCACGTGCTGGAGGGTGGTGAGCAGGGTCTCGCCGGTGAGGCCGGCGAAGACCAGGGTGCGCCACGCTATCCGGAGCGCGACGCCGAGCGCGGCCTCGTCCGGGCCGTGGCCGCAGACGTCGCCGATCACGACGTGGACGGTGCCGTCGTCGGTGCGCACGGCGTCGTAGAAGTCGCCGCCGAGCAGCGCGCGGCGGCGGCCGGGGCGGTAGCGCCGGGTGAAGGAGAGCCCGGCGCCGTCGAGCAGCGGGGTGGGCAGCAGGTGGCGCTGGAGGCGGGCGTTCTCCTGGCCGCGCAACTCGGCCTCGACCAGGCGGCGCTGGGACTCGTCGGCGCGCTTGCGCTCGACGGCGTAGCGCAGGGCACGGGCGAGCAGCGGGCCGTCGGTCTCGTGCTTGAGCAGGAAGTCCTGGGCGCCGGCCGCGACGGCGGCCGCGCCGAGTTCGGCCCCCGCGGCGTCGGTGAGCACCACGACCGGGGTGTGCGGGGCCCGGCGGAGCAGTTCGTGCAGGCCCTCCAGCCCGTCCGAGGGGTCGGACGGGTGCGGCAGGTCGGCGGGCGAGGCGAGGTCGAGCAGCACGCAGCCGAACTCGGGGGTGCGGGAGCGCCCGCGCCGGGCCCAGGGTGCGGGCGGGGCGAGCAGTTCGGTGGCCTGGTCCAGGCCGCGGGCCCAGTGGATCTCGATCGAGGTGCCGCTGTCGGCCACCGCGGCCTTGATCAGCTGGGCGTCCGAGGCGTCGTCCTCGATGACCAGCAGTCGCAGCGGTGTGCCGTCGGCGGGCCCGTCCGCCGCGGCGGGGCCGGCCGGGTCGGGGATGTGGGACGGGTGGGAGGCGTGCGCGGCCCGTGAGCGGGGGTGAGGTATCGGGGAAGTCGCCGTGGCCGGTCCGGTCGTGGCACGGCCGCGGGCATGGCCGACGCGGGCGCCGTCGTGGGCGCCCGGCAGGTCCGCGGCACCAGGTGCCCGCCCGTCTCCCGTTGCGGGCATCGGTGGTTCCTCCCTTTCCCCGACTGCGTAACGGCCGGCGTCCGTCCGCAGTGCCCGCCTGGCACCGCGCGTCGGGGAACTTCTCGCGACCATAACGTGATCTCCGGGGATTTCTCCGGCCGACCGGCGCCGTTGTGGTTATTGCCACGCCGGTGGCGGTGCGGTGACTGGACTCGGACGTCGAATCGGTTCCGTCCCGGCGGATGCCGGGCGGTCCGGAAGAGGGAGCGGGCGATGGTGGAGCGGATCACCCTGGTGGAGGGTGACATCACGGAACAGCCGGTGGACGCGGTGGTGAACGCCGCCAACTCGTCCTTGCTGGGCGGTGGCGGGGTGGACGGCGCGATCCACCGCAAGGGCGGGCCGCAGATCCTGGAGGAGTGCCGCCGGCTGCGCGCCTCGCACTGGGGCAGGGGGCTGCCCACCGGACGGGCGGTGGCGACGGCGGCCGGACGGCTGCCGGCCCGGTGGGTGGTGCACACCGTCGGGCCGGTCTACCGGGCGGAGGAGTACGAGGAGCGGGCGGAGCTGCTGGCCTCCTGCTATCGCGAGTCGCTGCGCACCGCGGTGGCGCTCGGCGCGCGCACGGTGGCCTTCCCGGCCGTGTCGGCCGGGATCTACGGCTGGCCGCCGGCGGACGCGGCCCGGATCGCGCTCGGCACCGTCGCGGAGGTGCTGGGCGGCGGTGACGTGGAGGCGGGTGCGGAGCTGGCGGAGGTGCGGTTCGTGCTGTTCGGGTCGGAGATGTACGGGGTGTTCGAACGGGCTCGGCGGGAGCTGCCCGAGCGGGGCGCCTGACGGCCGGGTGGGGCGTGGTGTCGCCGCTCGGCCGGGTCCATGGTGGCGTGTCGAGGCGTCAACACGCCAGAGATATTCGATAACTCGTTCGAGTGAATGCATCGGGTCGGTCACCAGCTCCGGCGCTCGCTGGCATGTGCGCGCCCCCGAACCCGGCAGCACCGCGGCGGCCCGCCGCTACGGCGCCGCCCGCCGCCGCGGCGCCGACCCCGCCGCTACGGCGCGAGCGCCGACCAGGGCAGCGTGACCTCGCCCTGCCGCCACCGTCCGCGCGCGTCCACCAGCGGCCAGCCGCCCGCCAGCGCCGTGCAGGCCGCCACCCAGCGCTGCCGCGCCCCGAACGCCCCGTACGGCGCGGCCGCCGCCCAGGCCCGGTCGAAGTCGGTCAGGAAGGCGTGCACCGGCCGTCCGGGCACGTTGTGGTGGATCAGCGCCTTCGGCAGCCGCTCGGCCAGGTCGGAGGGCTGGCCGAGGCCGCCCAGCCGGGCCGCGAAGGTCACCGTCCGGGGCCCCTCCGGACCGAGCGCGACCCAGACGTGCCGCCGCCCGATCTCGTCGCAGGTGCCCTCGACCAGCAGCCCGTCCGGGGCGAGCCGCGCGCACAGCCGCTCCCACACCCCGGCGACCGCCGACTCGTCGTACTGCCGCAGCACGTTGGCGGCCCGGATCAGCTGGGCCGGCGCGCCGCCGTCCAGCGGCACCTCGAAGCCCCCGCGCCGGAAGGTGAGCAGCGGCGGCTCGGCGTACGGCAGCGCGGCGGCGACCCGCTCCGGCTCGATCTCGATCCCGACCACCCGGACGTCCGGCCGCACCGTGCGCAGCCGCCCGGCCAGCTCGACGGCGGTCCACGGCGCCGCGCCGTAGCCGAGGTCCACCGCGACCGGCGGGCGCTCGGCGGCGCGCAGCGCGCGGCCGAGGGTGTGGGCGATCCAGCGGTCCATCCGGCGCAGCCGGTTGGTGTTGGTGGTGCCCCGGGTGACCGTCCCCACCGGTCGCCCGGTCCGTCCGCGGGCGGGCGCGGCGGGAACGGGTTCGAAGGAGGCAGCCATGCCCAGAAGGGTAGTCGGGCCGTCGGCGGCACCGCGCTGACCTGGGGCGATGGCGACCGCCCCGGCCGGTGGGCCGGGGCGGGAATGCCGAGCGCGGTCCGTGTGGTTGGCAGACTGGTGGTGATGTGTGCCCGGGACGGGGCAGCGCACACCGGACAACGGGCGGCCCGGTACGGACCGCCTCGACGGGCAGCACAGAGGAGGCTTCAGCCAGGTGATCCAGCACCCCGTCCGTTCGGTCCGCCGTGCCCAGTCGGCCGCCCCCGCGCGCGCCCGGCTCCAGTCGCTCGTCCCCGGCCGCCGCCGTCCGCGCCGGATCGCCATGCTGAGCGTCCACACCTCGCCGCTGCACCAGCCCGGCACCGGGGACGCCGGCGGGATGAACGTCTACATCGTCGAGCTGGCCAAGCGCCTGGCCGACCTCAACATCGAGGTCGAGGTGTTCACCCGGTCGATCTGCTCGGACGACGCGCCGACGGTCGAGCTGGCCCCGGGCGTGCTGGTCCGCCACGTCACCGCCGGGCCGTACGAGGGCCTGATCAAGGAGGACCTGCCGGCCCAGCTGTGCGCCTTCACCCACGGGGTGCTGCGGACGGAGGCGGGCCACCGCCCCGGCCACTACGACCTGGTGCACTCGCACTACTGGCTCTCCGGGCAGGTCGGCTGGCTGGCCGCGCAGCGCTGGGGGGTGCCGCTGGTGCACACCATGCACACCATGGCGAAGGTCAAGAACGCCGCGCTGGCCGCGGGCGACACGCCCGAGCCCGCGGCCCGGGTGATCGGGGAGACCCAGGTGGTGGAGGCGGCCGACCGGCTGATCGCCAACACCACCGAGGAGGCCGCCGAGCTGGCGCTGCACTACGCCGCCCGGCCGGACCAGCTGGCCGTCGTCCACCCCGGGGTCAACCTGGACGTCTTCCGTCCCGGCGGGCCGCGGACGCCCGCCGCCGCACGGGCCCGGCTGGGCCTGCCGCAGGACGCCGCGGTGCTGCTGTTCGCGGGCCGGATCCAGCCGCTGAAGGCCCCGGACGTGCTGCTGCGGGCGGTCGCCGCGCTGCTGGCCCGGCGCCCGGAGCTGCGCGAGCGCCTGGTGGTGCCGGTGGTCGGCGGGCCGTCCGGCACCGGGCTGGCCCGGCCGGAGAGCCTGCACAAGCTCGCCGCCCAGCTGGGCATCTCCGACGTGGTGCGGTTCCACCCGCCGGTCGGCCAGGAGCTGCTCGCCGACTGGTACCGGGCGGCGACGGCCCTGGTGATGCCCTCGTACAGCGAGTCCTTCGGGCTGGTCGCGCTGGAGGCGCAGGCCTGCGGGACCCCGGTGGTGGCGGCCGCGGTCGGCGGGCTGCCGGTCGCGGTGCGGGACGGCGAGACCGGCACCCTGGTGCAGGGCCACGACCCGCTGGACTGGTCGTACGCGCTGGAGCCGTACATCACCGACCGGGGTCTGGTGGCGCGGCGCGGCGCGGCGGCGGCCCGGCACGCGGCCGGCTTCGGCTGGGACACCGCGGCGGCGACCACCGCCGAGGTGTACGCGGGCAGCATGGCCCGGCCGGCCGGCCGGCTGGCCGCGGCCCGTCGCCGACTGGCCTGAGTGCGGGACTGCCCGGCCCTCGGCCGGCCCGTCGCCGACCGGCCCGGGGCGGCCCGGCGGAACGTCGCGCGGCCCGCGCGCCGACCGGCCGGGGCTGCGCCCGCCCGGTACCGGCGAGTAACGTCACCCCCATGGCAATCCGCACCAAGGACGAGGCCCTGACCCTCCTGCGCACCGCCCTGGACGACGCCGGGGTGGCCTGGGAACCGGCCGCCACCGACCCGTACACGCTGGTGGCGGCCCTCCCGGGCACCCGGAAGCTGAGCACCACCTGCGCCCTGCGGGTCGGCGACCACACCCTGTCGGTGAACGCCTTCGTGATCCGCCGTCCGGACGAGAACCACGAGGCCGTCTACCGCTGGCTGCTGGAGCGCAACACCCGGCTGTACGGCGTCGGTTACGCGGTCGACGCGCTCGGCGACGTCTACCTGGCCGGCCGGCTGCCGCTGGAGGCGCTCACCCCGCAGGTCGTGGACCGGCTGCTCGGGACGGTGCTGGAGAACGCGGACGAGCCGTTCAACACCCTCCTGGAGCTGGGCTTCGCCACGGCGATCCGCCGGGAGTGGGAGTGGCGGACCAAGCGCGGGGAGTCCACCCGCAACCTGGCCGCCTTCGCCCACCTGGCCGCCCCGGAGGAGCCGCCGGCGGACGCCCCGGACGCGGACTGACCCGTGCGGACCGACCCGTTCGGTCAGGCGCCCGCCGGGGTCTTCCCGGCGGGTTCCGCCGCGGGCGCCGGGACCATGACGACGGTCCCGCCGGGCCGGATGCCCTGCGCGGCGCCGGTCCGCTTGCCCAGCAGCAGGTAGCCGGCCGCGGCGACCGTGCCGCAGACTCCGCACGCACCCCACAGCGCCCCGCCGCCGGCCCGCTCCAGCAGCACCCCGCCGACGGCCGGGCCGAGGAACGAGGCGAGCGACCAGGCGAGCGAGTAGACGCCCTGGTAGCGCCCGCGGGCATGGGTCGGCGACAGTTCGGCGATCAGGCCCATGAGGGTCGGCGTGTAGAGGATCTCCCCGACCGTCCAGACCGCCACCGTGCCGGCGTAGAACCACGCGGACGACCCGGCCAGGGCCGTCAGCCCGAATCCCCAGCCGATGAACAGCGAGGCCGCCGCCAGCATGGCCGACCGGCTGCGGCTCTCGACCCACCGGGTGAGCGGGATCTGCAGCAGGACGATCAGCAGCCCGTTCAGGCCGATGACCAGGCCGTACTCGGTGGACGTGATCCCCCGGCGGCCCATGTCCACCGCGAGGGTGGTGGCGCCCTGCTGCAGCACCAGGGCGAGCAGCAGGGTGAGGCCGACCACGGCCATGAAGCGGCGGTCGCGGAACACGGTGCCGAGGCCGACCGCCGGTTCGTCGGCCTTCGCCGTCCGGACATCGGGCTTCGTCTCCGGGATCCTGACGAAGATCACCACCGCGCAGAGCGCCGTGGAGAGCGCGTCCAGCAGGAAGAGCGTGAGGTAGCCGTGGCTGGCGATCAGGCCGGCGACGGCCGAGGAGAGGCCGAAGCCCAGGTTGATCGCCCAGAAGTTCAGTGAGTAGGCGCGGACCCGGTCGGCGACCGGGACGATGTCCGCGATGATCGCCGAGATGGCCGGCCGGGTGGCGTTGTTGCAGAAGCCCACCAGGAAGGCCACCACCGCGATCGCCACCTGACCGTCCGTGAAGCCGAGCACGGCGGTGAACAGTGCGGTGCCGAGCTGGGCGGCGAGCAGGGTCGGACGGCGTCCGATCCGGTCGGTCAGCACGCCGGCGATGATCGCGGAGGCCGCCGAGCCGAGGCCGAACAGGGCGGCGACCAGGCCCGCGTAGGTGGCCGAGTACCCGCGGCTGCTGGTGAGGTAGAGCGCGAGGAAGGTGACCACGAAGGCGCCGAGCCGGTTGACCAGGGTCGAGACCCAGAGCCACCAGAACTGACGCGGCAGCCCGCCCGCCGTCTCCTGGATCATTCTTCGGAAACCGGCGGTGACGAGCATGTGGGGGCTCCCGGGGGCAGGCGTCCGCCGATCGGTGCGGCAGGCCCGGTCAGCCGACGCATGTAAGTGTCAGATGCGCGAGGCACACATTACACATTGGTCGAAGGTCCCCACCAGGGGTTTTCCGGGCCCCCACTAAGCTGGGGGCCATGGCTGACACGACGTACCGACTCATCCTGCTCCGCCACGGCGAGAGCCAGTGGAACCAGAAGAACCTGTTCACCGGTTGGGTCGATGTCGACCTCAACGAGAAGGGCGAGAAGGAGGCCGCCCGCGGTGGCGAGCTCCTGGCCGCCGAGGGTCTGCTCCCCGACGTGCTGCACACCTCGCTGCTGCGCCGCGCCATCCGCACCTCGCAGATCGCCCTGGACAAGGCCGACCGCCACTGGATCCCGGTCAGCCGCAGCTGGCGGCTGAACGAGCGCCACTACGGTGCGCTCCAGGGCAAGGACAAGGCCCAGACCCTGGCCGAGTTCGGCGAGGAGCAGTTCCAGCTGTGGCGCCGCTCGTACGACACCCCGCCGCCGGTGCTGGCCGACGATTCCGAGTACTCGCAGGCCGGCGACGCCCGTTACACCGAGATCCCGAGCGAGCTGCGTCCGCGCACCGAGTGCCTGAAGGACGTCGTGGAGCGGATGCTCCCGTACTGGTACGACGCCATCGTCCCGGACCTCGCCGCCGGCCGGACCGTGCTGGTCACCGCTCACGGCAACAGCCTGCGCGCGCTGGTCAAGCACCTCGACGGCGTCTCCGACGAGGCCATCGCCGGCCTGAACATCCCGACCGGCATCCCGCTGGTGTACGAGCTGGACGCCGACTTCAAGCCCGTCACCCCGGGCGGCCGCTACCTCGACCCGGACGCCGCCGCGGCCGCCATCGAGGCCGTCAAGAACCAGGGCAAGAAGTAAGCCGCTTGCCGCTACGGCCCCGCCCCCGGTCCGACCGGGGGCGGGGCTTCGTTCGTTCTCGGGCGGTTCGTTTTGGGTCGGTTCGGGTTCAACCGGGCTGTCCGGTAGGGGAGTTGGGCGGTGAATGGGAAACTGGTTCAGACCATTGACGGGCTCGGTCGGCGACTCCTACCGTGAGGGCACCGGACTGGCGCAGGCATGCCAGGATCTCCCCGTCCGGGCCGCCGCACCCCCACGCGCGCGCGTCCGCGCCCCCGGCGCACACTCCATCCACCCCCACGGAGGAGCACCATGCGCACACGTCACATCGTCGGGGCCGCCGTCGCCGCGCTGGCGATCCCGCTGACCCTCGCCTTCCCGGCCTCGTCCCACGGCTGGATCTCGACCCCGCCCAGCCGGGCCGCGCTCTGCGACACCCACGTGGACGGCGTCCCGTGGGACTGCGGTGACATCCAGTGGGAGCCGCAGAGCGTCGAGGGCCCCAAGGGCTTCCCGGCCCTCGGCCCCTCGGACGGCACCATCTGCGCCGGCGGCAACGCGCGCTTCGCCGAGCTGGACGACCCCCACGGCGGCGCCTGGCCGACCACGCCGGTGACGGCGGGCCAGCAGCTCACCTTCACCTGGACGTTCACCGCCCGGCACGCGACCGCCGACTTCCGGTACTACATGACCAAGCCGGGCTACGACGCGAGCCAGCCGGTCACCCGCGCCAACCTGGACCTGACGCCCTTCCTGACCGTCCCGTACGGCGGGAAGCAGGTGCCGAGCACCCTCAGCCACACCGCGACCGTCCCGGGCGGGCGCACCGGGCACCAGGTGGTCGTCGCGGTCTGGACGATCTCCGACACCGGGAACGCCTTCTACTCCTGCTCCGACGTCCGGTTCTGACCTGCGGAAGGCCCGCGGAAGGCCCGCGGAAGGCCCGCGGGAGGGTGAGCGGGCGAGCGGTCGGGCGGGCCGGAAGGCGCCGGTCGGGCGGGCCGGAACGCGCGAGGTGCACGGTCGCCGGTGGGCCGTGCACCTCGGGAGCTCCTCGGGCGGTGCCGCGTTCAGTGGCCGCCGCAGCAGCCGCCGTCGGCGCCTCCGCACTGGCAGGGCGCGCCGGACTGGCAGCCGCAGCCGCAGCCCGGGCCGCAGCCGCAGCCGGCCGCGAGGACGGGAAGCAGCTTCGGGGCGGGTGGCTCGACGGAGTTGTGGGCGGTTGCCGGTCGGGACGGGTTGGCCTTCATCGAGCTTCCCTCCTTGTGACGGGCACAGTCCTGTGCCCCCAATGTCGAGTGAAGCCGTCGAACGGATGAGCGTCAACGGGCGCGCAGTGGTGGGGCGCACGGAAGTCCGTGCGCCCGCACCACCCTTGCCACAGGTTTACTCACCCCTCGGGGTGAGCCCGGACCGGCGGTCAGTCGACCGGCGCGGCCTCGGCGGCCTCGGTGGCGGCCACGAACTCGGCCACGTGCTCGCCCGTCACCAGGTACACCACGCGCTTGGCGACCGACACCGCGTGGTCCGCGAAGCGCTCGTAGTAGCGGCCGACCAGGGTGATGTCGACGGCGGTCTCTATGCCGTGGTGCCAGCGCTCGTCGATCAGGTGCGACAGCAGCTCGCGGTGCAGGGTGTCGATCGCGTCGTCGTCCTGCTCCATCTCCAGGGCCTTGTCGACGTCCTTGGTGGCGATGACCAGGCCGGCCTTGGCCACCAGGCGCTGGGCGAGCTGGCCCATCTCCAGGACGGTGGAGTGCAGGTCGCTCGGCACGGCGGTGTCGGGGTAGCGCATCCGCGCGACCTTGGCGACGTGCCGGGCGAGGTCGCCGCAGCGCTCCAGGTCGGCGCTCATCCGCAGCGAGGTGACGACGATGCGCAGGTCGGTGGCGACCGGCTGCTGGCGGGCGAGGAGGTCGATGGCCCGGTTCTCCAGCTCGTGGTGGAGCTCGTTGACCTTCTCGTCGGCGGCGATCACGCTCTCCGCCAGCGCCAGGTCCGCGTCGAGGAGGGCGGTGGTGGCCCGGCCCATCGCCGATCCGACCAGCCGGGCCATCTCGACCAGGCTGTCGCCGATCGCATCGAGTTCCTCGTGGTACGCGTCGCGCATGTTCTCTCCTCAGTAGCTGTGTCGGTGGCGGTGCCGACCGGTCAGCCCGTACGACCGTCGTTCCGGTGTCCGGGTGACCGCTGCTGGTGGCGCGCATCGTACGCGCACACCCGAGCCGATGGCCGCTGTTCGGCACACCGATCTCTCCCACACGGGCTGCCCGGCCAACTTTCCGCCGCCAGGGCGACGGTGCACGGCCGCTACGGTGAATCGACAGCTACCTGAAGGTGAATTCTCGGCAACGCGCGGTGGATGCCTTGACCCAGTGCATGGGGACGGCCCTGGTCGTGCGCTTACGCTGGCCACATGGACGTGAACGTGGCCGCCGCCGCTGCCTGTGCCATAGCCGGGCTCGGCGTCGGCCTCACCGCCTCCATCGCTTTCCGCTGGAGCGAGCGCGAGCAGGCCAGGGGCAGGTACAGCGCAACCGGCGGCAGGAACCCCGGCCGGTACCAGTCACTGGGCACCGGCAACCCCGAGCCGCCGCTGCCGCCCGGGGTCGACACCGTGCTCTCCGTGCTCCGCTCCTGCGCGATCGTGCTGGGGGAGGGCGACGAGGTGGTCAAGGCCAGCTCGGCGGCGTACGCGATGGGCCTGGTGCGCGGTGGCGCCGTCGCCGTGGACCAGATGCTCGGGCTGGCGCGCGCCACCCGCAGGGACGGCGAGATCCGCCAGGTCGAGCTGGAGGTGCCCCGGCCGGGCGCGGCCCGCGCGGCGGAGCCGCTCGCGGTCTCCGTCCGGGTGGCCCCGCTGGGCTCCCGACTGGTGCTGGTGCTGGTCGAGGACCAGACCGAGCGGCGCCGCGTGGAAGCCGTCCGCCGGGACTTCGTGGCCAACGTCAGCCATGAGCTCAAGACCCCGGTCGGCGCCCTGTCGCTGCTCTCCGAGGCGGTCGTCGACGCGTCCGACGACCCGGAGGCGGTGCAGCGCTTCGCCGGCCGGATGCAGGTCGAGGCGGCCCGGCTGGCCAGCCTGGTGCAGGAGATCATCGACCTCTCCCGGGTCCAGGACGACCGGCTGATGGTCGACCCGGAGCCGGTCGCGGTGGACGAGCTGATCGCCGAGGCGATCGACCGCTGCCGCCAGCAGGCCGCCGCCAAGCAGATCCTGATCGCGGCGGGCGGCATCGCCGGCCTCTACCTGCACGGCAACCGCGGCCAGCTCGCCGCCGCGCTCGGCAACCTGGTCGAGAACGCCGTCAACTACAGCCCGCCCCGCACCCGGGTGGCCATCGCCACCCGCCGGATCTCCAGCGCCGCGGCGCTCGGGGAGGCGGACGGCGAGCTCATCGAGATCTCGGTCACCGACCAGGGCATCGGCATCTCCGAGAAGGACCGCGAGCGGGTCTTCGAGCGGTTCTACCGCGTCGACCCCGCCCGCTCCCGGGCGACCGGCGGCACCGGCCTGGGCCTGTCCATCGTCAAGCACGTCGCGGCCTCGCACGGCGGCACCGTCTCGGTGTGGAGCGTCGAGGGCCAGGGTTCGACCTTCACCGTCCGCCTGCCCGCCGGGCAGGCACCGACGGAGGACGAGCCCGACGACGTGTTCGACGACGAGTCCGACGCGTTCGACGGTCCCGACGACGCGCCGGACCGCGCGCCGGGCGGCGACCCCGCCGGGCCCGCCGCCGCACCCCGAACCCTCACCACGGCCCGTACGGACCGTCCGCTCCCCGCCGGGGAACGGAAACAACACCTGTCAGACACAACCCCTCAGCTTGCCCCGGAGGCCTGATCGTGACCCGAGTACTGGTGGTCGAGGACGAGGAGTCGTTCAGCGACGCCCTCTCGTACATGCTCCGCAAGGAGGGCTTCGAGGTGGCCGTCGCCGCCACCGGCCCCGACGCCCTGGAGCAGTTCGAACGCAACGGTGCCGACCTCGTCCTGCTCGACCTGATGCTGCCGGGCCTGCCGGGCACCGAGGTCTGCCGCCAGCTCCGGGTGCGCTCCAACGTCCCGGTGATCATGGTGACCGCCAAGGACAGCGAGATCGACAAGGTCGTCGGCCTGGAGATAGGCGCTGACGACTACGTCACCAAGCCGTACTCCACCCGCGAGCTGGTCGCGCGGATCCGCGCGGTGCTGCGCCGCCGCGGCGAGGACGGCGGCGCGGGCGACAACGGCGGCGGCCCGGGCGCCCTGGAGGCGGGCCCGGTCCGGATGGACGTGGACCGCCACGTGGTGACCGTGGACGGCGCCAAGGTCGACCTGCCGCTGAAGGAGTTCGACCTGCTGGAGATGCTGCTGCGCAACGCGGGCCGGGTGCTCACCCGGATGCAGCTGATCGACCGGGTGTGGGGCGCGGACTACGTCGGCGACACCAAGACCCTGGACGTCCACGTGAAGCGCCTGCGGGCCAAGATCGAGCCGGACCCGGGCGCGCCGCGCTACCTGGTCACCGTCCGCGGCCTGGGCTACAAGTTCGAGCCGTAAACCGTCCCGACCACGCGGAAGGCCCCCGCCGGCAGCAGCCGGAGGGGGCCTTCGCGTCGCTCCGGCGGGCCCTGGAGGGCCCGCCGGGGGCGGGGTACGGCGTCAGTGCGCGGCCGGGACGGCCGGAGCGGTGGTGCCGGTCGGGACGGCGGCACCGGTGGTCGGCGCCCCCGGGGTGGTGGCGCCGGTGGCCGGGGTGGTGGTCTTGGCGGGGGTGGCGGTCGGCGAGGGGGTCGGCCCGTAGCCGTTGTAGAGGCCGAGGTTCGGGTTCACGCCGGCCTGGGCCTCGACCTTCTGGCCGTCCTTGAAGGTGAAGACGGTCGGGGCGAAGCCGCCGATGTGGACGGTCGCGGAGGCGACGGTGGCGGACGGGTTGCCCTGACCGCCGATCGCCACCGCGCCACCGGCCGGGACGACGATGCTGGACAGCGGAGCGCCGGCGGCGTCCGCGAAGGTGGCAGCGGCACCGCCGACGGTGACGGACTGGAGCTCGGCCGGGATGTTCGCGGTGTTCGCGATGTTCACGACCACGTTGGCGGCACCGGTGTAGTCGCCCGCGGTGTTCTCCCCGGTGACGACCACGATGTTGTTCAGCCGGAGGTTGGTCCCGAGGGTCGCCGCAGCGTTGTCGGGCTTGATCTGCAAGGTATCCGGCGTGTTGCCGGCGGCGCAGGAGGACAGCGAGGCGATGGCGATGGCGGCGATGGCGGCGATGCTGCCGCGTCGAAGGCTGCGGCTCACGGCGGCGGCTTCTCCTAAGTCACGTGTCGGTAGGTCAGGTCTCAGATTATCGACCTCACTTATGCGCTCCTCACGGGGTGGCCCCCGTGTCGCACTCCCGGGGGCCGCCGGGGGGCCGTCCGGCGGCACGCTCGACGTGTCCAGGTCACTCGACGGACAAGGTTCGACCAAGATCGAATAACGATTCGGCCGCGACCCGAAAAGGGGTGAAAGCTCAAGATCCAATCATGGTTGCGGGGGTGTTGCGCAAGGGTTTCGTCCAACCCCGGAACCGCCTCCGACCTGCGGGAAGCCGTTCTCGAACACCGGTCGCAGCACGTCATGGGGGTCGTTGTCAAGCCCCGAGACCGGCCCTGACCTGCGAAAACGCCCTTCGAGTGTGCCGAGAAGCGTGTTATTCTGGAAAGCCACGGAAGGGGTCCTGTCACATGACGTTCAAGGTTGGCGACACGGTGGTCTACCCCCATCACGGGGCCGCGCTGATCGAGGCCATCGAAACTCGCCAGATCAAAGGTGTGGACAAGACCTACCTGGTGCTCAAGGTGCAGCAGGGAGACCTGACGCTCCGCGTGCCCGCCGAGAACGCGGAGTTCGTCGGTGTGCGCGATGTAGTCGGCCAGGAGGGTCTGGACCGGGTCTTCGAGGTGCTGCGGGCACCGTACACGGAAGAGCCGACCAACTGGTCCCGTCGCTACAAGGCGAACCTGGAGAAGCTCGCCTCGGGTGATGTCATCAAGGTCGCCGAGGTCGTTCGCGACCTCTGGCGCCGCGAGCGCGAGCGCGGCCTCTCGGCCGGCGAGAAGCGAATGCTCGCGAAGGCGCGCCAGATCCTCGTCAGCGAGCTCGCGCTGGCGGAGAACACCAACGAGGACAAGGCGGAGACGCTGCTCGACGAGGTCCTCGCCTCGTAGCGCGCGCCACCGCAGTGCGGTCGGGCTGCCGCCCAACGCTCACAGCGCCCGGTGCCGGCGCGCCGCTCCTCGGACGAACCGTCCGGGAGTGGTGCATTGGCACTTCGGGCGCTGAGGCATGTCCGGACCACGCCACCCGCCCTGGCCGGCCGAGGCCGGCAAGACCGTTTCGGCTCCCGCTGTTGCGGGGAGCATGCGGAGCTGTGCGGCGGGCGGTGGACCGTGGTTCTTCGGAAGGGGCCCGGTGCGCCCGCCGGGCACGCCATGGCCATACCCACTTCGCCGAAGGAGTGAAACCTGAACGCGTCAGGAGCAGTCGCAGCAGCAGTGGTGCCCGCCGCCGGACGCGGTGAGCGGCTGGGGCCGGGGGCCCCGAAGGCCCTGCGGGAACTGGGGGGTGTGCCGCTCCTGGTGCACGCCGTCCGGGCCCTGGCCCGCAGCCGGGCGGTCGGCCTGGTCGTGGTCGCCGCGCCCGCCGACGGGGTGGCCGAGGTGGTCGCCCTGCTGGACAGCCACGGGCTGGACGACAAGGACATCCGGGTGGTGGCCGGCGGGGCGACCCGCCAGGAGTCGGTCCGGCTCGGCCTGGCCGCGATCCCGGACGAGGTCGGGATCGTGCTGGTGCACGACGCGGCCCGCCCGCTGGTCCCGGTCGAGGTGGTGGACGCCGTCGCGGCCGCCGTCCGGGCCGGGGCGCGGGCCGTGGTGCCCGCGGTGCCGCTGGCCGACACGGTGAAGCGGGTCGAGCCGAACCCGGGCGGTCCCGAGCCGGTGCTCGACACGCCCGAGCGCGCCACCCTGCGCGCGGTGCAGACCCCGCAGGGCTTCGACCGCGCCACCCTGGTCGAGGTGCACGCCAAGGCGCTGGCCGAGGAGAGCGACGGCACCGCCGACGCACCGCCGGTCACCGACGACGCCGGCCTGGTCGAGCGCTACGGCGGCCGGGTCGTCGTGGTGCCCGGCCACGAGGAGGCGTTCAAGGTCACCCGTCCGCTGGACCTCGTGCTCGCCGAGGCCGTACTCGCCCGCAGGAGGGCCGCCGATGCCTACTGACCCGCAGACCACCCCCGTGATCCCCCGGGTGGGGATCGGCACCGACGTGCACGCCTTCGAGGCCGGCCGCCCGCTCCGGGTGGCCGGGCTGGACTGGCCGGACGCCGGGGCCGGGCTCTCCGGGCACTCGGACGCCGACGTCGCCGCCCACGCCGCCTGCGACGCGCTGTTCTCGGCCGCCGGGATCGGCGACCTGGGCGCCCACTTCGGCACCGACCGCCCGGAGTGGGCCGGCGCTTCCGGGGTGAAGCTGCTCGGCGAGGCGGCCCGGCTGGTCCGCGAGGCGGGCTTCGAGATCGGCAACGTCGCCGTCCAGGTGATCGGCGTGCGGCCGAAGATCGGCAAGCGGCGGGACGAGGCGCAGGCGGCGCTGTCCGGGGCGGTCGGCGCCCCGGTGTCCGTCTCCGGCACCACCACCGACGGACTGGGCCTGACCGGCCGGGCCGAGGGGCTGGCCGCGATCGCCACCGCCCTGGTGTACGAACGGCGTTGAGCCGGTCGCGGTGAGCGGGCGGGAAGAAACCGCCCCTGACGGGTGTTCACCCGGTGTCCTCGGGGCCCGAGTCGCTACTGTTCGGCTCGGGCCCGTACGGGCTTCCGCTCGGGCCGAACCGCCGACGAGAAGAGGTAATCCGTGACCGCCCAGCTCTCCGACCGTGCCAAGGCGCTGCTCGACGACAAGAGCTTCGCCGTGGTCTCCACGATCCAGCCCGACGGCAGCCCCCAGGCCTCGGTGGTCTGGGTCAAGCGGGACGGCGACGACATCCTGTTCTCCACCGTCCAGGGCCGCCGCAAGCACCTCAACCTGGAGCGGGACCCGCGGGTCTCGATCCTCGTCAACCCGTCGGAGGACCCGTACGAGTACCTGGAGGCCCGCGGCGAGGTCTCGCTGACCACCGAGGGCGGCCGGGAGCTGATCGACGAGCTGGCCGCCAAGTACCGCGGCGTGGACAAGTACACCTGGGACGGTCCGGACGACGTCCGGGTGGTCGTCCGGCTCACCCCGCGCAAGGTGCTCGGCAGCATCTGACCCCGCCCGCGGGCCACTGTTTCCCCGGGATCACGCCCCCGTTGTCCCGGGGAATGTGGCGGGGCACCCCCTGCTGCCCACTACGCTTGACGCTGTGAGCATTCGTCTGTACGACACCAGCACCCGCCAGGTACGCGACTTCGTCCCGCTTGTACCGGGTTGTGTCTCGATCTACCTGTGCGGCGCTACCGTCCAGTCGGCGCCACACATCGGGCACATCCGGTCGTACCTCAACTTCGACATCATGCAGCGGTGGTTCGCCTACCGCGGCTACCAGGTGACCTTCGCCCGGAACGTCACCGACATCGACGACAAGATCATCGCCAAGGAGCGCGAGCTCGGCACGCCGTGGTGGCAGATCGGCTACGAGAACGAGCGCGCCTTCAACGACGGCTACGACGCGCTCGGCTGCCTGCGGCCGACCGTCGAGCCGCGGGCCACCGGGCACATCCCCGAGATGATCGCGATGATGCAGGGGCTCATCGCCAGGGGCCACGCCTACGCGGCCGACGGGAACGTCTACTTCGACGTGCGGTCGTACCCCGGCTACCTGGCGCTCTCCAACCAGAAGCTGGACGACCTGCGCCAGCCCGAGGGCGAGGGCGAGACCGGCAAGCGGGACCAGCGCGACTTCGCGATGTGGAAGGCCGCCAAGCCGGGCGAGCCGAGCTGGGAGACCCCGTGGGGCCCCGGCCGTCCGGGCTGGCACCTGGAGTGCTCGGCGATGGCCCACAAGTACCTGGGCGCGGCCTTCGACATCCACGGCGGCGGGCTGGACCTGATCTTCCCGCACCACGAGAACGAGATCGCCCAGTCCAAGGCCTACGGCGACGACTTCGCCAACTTCTGGGTGCACAACGCCTGGGTCACCATGGCCGGCGAGAAGATGAGCAAGTCGCTGGGCAACTCGGTGCTGGTCTCCGAGATGGTCCGGGCGTGGCGGCCGATCGTGCTCCGCTACTACCTGGCCGCCCCGCACTACCGCTCGATGATCGAGTACAGCGAGGAGTCGCTGCGCGAGGCCGAGGCCGGTTTCGGCCGGATCGAGGGCTTCATCCAGCGCGCCGTCGAGCGCTGCGGCACGGTCGACGCGGCGCCCGAGGTGCCGCCGGCCTTCGCCGAGGCGATGGACGACGACTTCGGCGTCCCGCAGGCGCTGGCCGTCGTGCACACCGCCGTCCGCCAGGGCAACAGCGCCCTGAACGCGGACGACAAGGAGAGCGTGGTGGCGCGACTGGCCGAGGTCCGTGCGATGCTCGGTGTACTGGGCCTCGACCCGCTCGACCCGCACTGGGCCGGGACGGAGCGCGGCGAGGACCTTCACGGTGTGGTCGACTCGCTGGTCCGCCTGGTCCTGGACCAGCGGCAGGCGGCGCGCGAGCGCAAGGACTTCGCCACCGCGGATGCCATCCGCGACCAGCTCGGCCTGGCCGGGCTGGCGATCGAGGACACCCCGTCCGGCCCGCGCTGGACGATCAACAGCCAGTAACCCCATCCGACGATCGGGGTGATGGGTGGGCCGTACCGGACCGGTGCGGCCCTCCCGCATGACGTACGCATGTCGTCGGCGGCCACCGGGCAGACCGGGGCGGTCGGGGCATGCCGGACAGACAGGAAGTACAGCCATGGCCGGCAACAGCCAGCGCAGGAACCGCCGCAACCCCGGATCGAAGAAGGGCGCGTCTGTCGGTACCGGCGGGCACAGCCGGAAGGCGCTCCAGGGCAAGGGTCCGACCCCGCCCGGTGCGGAGCGCAAGGGTCACCCCAAGCAGCGCGCCGCCAACGCCGCGATCAAGCGCGAGCGGGACGCCAAGGCCCGGGCCGGCATGCGCCGGGCCGGCGGCGGCGGTCGCGGCGGCCGCGGCGGCGCGGGCAGCGCCGAACTGGTCTTCGGCCGCAACTCGGTGGTCGAGGCCCTGCAGGGCGACGTGCCGGCCAACGCGCTGTACGTCCAGCAGTTCATCGACACCGACGACCGGGTCCGTGACGCCTTCCAGGCCGCCAACGACCGCGGCATCCCGCTGATGGAGGCCCCGCGGCCCCAGCTGGACCAGATGACCGGCGGGATGAACCACCAGGGCCTGGTGCTCCAGGTGCCGCCGTACGAGTACGCGCACCCCGAGGACCTCCTGGCGGACGCCGCCGACGCCGGCCAGGACGCGCTGATCATCGCGCTGGACGGCGTGACCGACTCGCGCAACCTGGGCGCCGTGGTCCGCTCCGCCGCCGCCTTCGGCGCGCACGGCGTGGTCATCCCCGAGCGCCGCGCGGCCGGCATGACCGCCGGTGCCTGGAAGACCTCCTCCGGCGCCGCGGCCCGGCTGCCCGTCGCCCGGGCCACCAACATGACCCGCGCCCTGGAGGCCTACCAGAAGGCCGGCCTGATGGTGGTCGGCCTGGCCGCCGACGGCGAGGCCGAGATCGGCGACCTGGAGCTGCTGACCGGTCCGGTGGTGATCGTCGCGGGCAGCGAGGGCAAGGGCCTGTCCCGGCTGGTCTCGGAGACCTGCGACATGCGGGTCCGGATCCCGATGTCCGGCCTGACCGAGTCGCTGAACGCCGGTGTCGCGGCGGGCATCGTGCTGTACGAGGCCGCGCGGCTGCGCGCCAAGCGCTGAGAGCTGAGTGCTGAGCGCTGAGCGCTGAGCGCTGAGCGCTTGGTGCTTGGAGCTCGGTGCCGAGCGCTTGGTGCTGAGCACGGCCGGGGCGCGGAGCGCAGGCGATCTTCCGAATTCCCCGCAATCCGAGTGGAAGGCGATCGGGCCCGATCGGGCCCGATCGCTTTTTTCATGATCACTTCAAGTGTGCGCCGGACATCCACCCGGCAGAGTGTCCTAAGCGGCCGTCACCCGGTTAGACGGGCGTGGACACCAGAACACCTCGGCGCCCCCTGTTCGGCAACGGCAGTTCCGGGATAGACGCGGGCCCCGCCCTCAACACCGTCAAGGTGGAGTCGGACCCTTCGCGGCTCAGCAGCACCCAGGCGAGCTTCCGGCTGCGGCTCGGCGCCCCGACGGCGCCGCTGATCGAGGCCCCGGCCGGACTGCTGTCCACCGGCGCCGCGTTCGGCGACCCGTACGCCAACCAGGGCCTGATCCGCCGTCCGCTGGTCACCCCGCAGGTCGTCGTGCCCGCCTCCGCCGTCCCGGCGCTGGCCGGGGCCGGGGCCGGCGGCGCGCCGCGCCGCAAGGGCCGGGTCACCGCCGTCACCTGGACCGGCCAGGCACCCCCCGGGGACCTCGCGGCCACCCAGCTGCTGGAAGCGGTACGCCTCGGCGGCACCCCGGCCGGCGGCGTCCGCCTGGTCGAGCCGGACACCCGGGCGCTCCCCTCCCTCGCGGGCGCCCGGGCCGTCCCGCGCCAGCCCCGCGAGGGCGCCGGCACCGCCACCGACGCGGGCGTCGGCCCGGTCGGCGAGCCGCACGGCTGGACCCCGAGCGGCGAGCTGCCCGAGGTCTCCGCCGCCGACGCCGCGGGCAAGCAGCCCTGGTACCCCGGCCGCCGGGTCGACCTCGGCCTGGTGCTGCTGCCGCTGCGCGCCGTCCTCGGCTCGCTCTCGGTCTACGCCGGGTTCAGCAAGCTCTGCGACCCGGTGTACTTCGACGGCGGCGAGCGCGGTTCGATGATGCGCTGGCTCTCCTCGCTGCACCCCTGGAAGGTCGCCGAGCCGCTGCTGGCCTTCGCCATGGCGCACCCGGTGGGCGCCGGCCTGGCGGTGTCGTTCACCCAGATCGTGGTCGGCGTGCTGACCGTCCTCGGCCTCTGGCAGCGGCTCGCCGCCGGCGCCGCGATGGCGCTCTCCGCCGCGCTGCTGTTCACCGTCAGCTGGCGGGCCGTCCCGGTCTACGACACCCCGGACCTGATCTTCCTCGCGGCGTGGAGCCCGCTGCTGATCGCCGGGGCGCCGTTCGCCTCGCTGGACGGGCGGCTCGGCCTGGAGGCCTGGCGCCGGTTCGGCGCGGACACCTCCGGGGCACTGCGCCGCCGGGTGCTGCGCCGCGGCGCCGTGGTCACCACGGTCGTGGTCGGCCTGACCCTGCTGCTCGGCTCGATGCTCGGCGCCGCCGTCCGCACCGGCGCCCGGGCGCACCAGGCGCCGGACCGTCCGGCCACCGACTACGGCACCCCGGTCTGGCCGTCCGGCAGTCCGTCCGGCGCCGCCGGCGGCGGCAAGGGCACGTCCACCACACCCCCGCCCGCCGCCCCGCGCCCGGCCACCCCGACCCCGAGCGCGACCACCCCGGCCACCACGCCGCCCGCCAAGCCCGCCACCCCGACGCCGAGCGGCAAGGGGCACTCGGGCAGGGCGGAGGCCGGGTCGGGCGCCTCCCCGGCCGCGCCCGCGCCGCCCACCGGCCCGGGCGGCACGGCACCCGCGTCGCGCAGCACCCCGGGTGCCGGCGGCGCGGGGCCGGGGTCCAAGTCCAGCCCGAGCTCCGGCGGGCTGCTCGGCGGAGTGCTGGGCAGCGCGCCGCTGGCCGACCTGTCCGGCGGCCGGGCCTCCCACCCGGGGGCGCCGACCGCGACCTGAGGCCCCGGTAACGGCGATCGGCCGGGTGCTCCGTGGGGG